>JAFYZE010000251.1 GCA_017548805.1 Bacteroidales bacterium | reverse complement strand
GCGAAACTGATGCCCTTGTCTATGGCGAATCCGGTGATCTTGCCGTGCTGGTGGTCGCTGTGGGCCCCTATGGGGCAGATACGATACGGACAGAATGCCACGGCATCCGGGCTTTTCCTATAAATCTCCTCGAATTTCTCTACACAATTCATTTCAAAGGGTTTTTGTCTGACTTGTACCAGTCTATGAAGGCGGTGATGCCTTCGTGGAGCCTCACATGGGGTTTGTATCCAACCTCCTGCTCAAGATGCGTCGTGTCGGCGTTGGTCTGGTACACGTCGCCGGCCTGCATGGGCAGGAAAACCTTCTCGGCCGGACGGCCGACAGCCTGCTCGATCTCTGAGATGAAATCCATGAGCCTGACGGGATTCGAGCAGCCGATATTATAAATCCTGTAAGGAACGCCGTTCGGGCAGTCCGCAGCGACCGGAACATGGTCCAGAGTACGGACGGTACCTTCCACGATATCATCTATGTATGTGAAGTCACGTATCATGTCGCCGCAGTTGAAAACCTTGATCGGCTCCCCCTTGGTGATGGCCGACGCGAACAGCATCGGAGCCATGTCCGGACGGCCCCAGGGGCCATAGACGGTGAAGAAACGCAGTCCCGTGCAAGGCAGGCCGTAAAGTTTGGCATAGGCATGAGCCATTAGTTCGTTGGACTTCTTGGATGCGGCGTACAGGCTCACGGGATTGTCCACCTTGTCATCCTCCGAATAAGGGACCTTGGCATTCAGGCCATAGACCGAGCTGGAGGATGCGAACACAAGATGCTTGACAGGATAGTGCCGGCAGGCCTCGAGGATATTAAGGAAGCCAACGAGGTTGCTCTGGAGATAGGCGTACGGATTGGTGATGGAATACCTCACGCCCGCCTGGGCGGCGAGATTGACCACCGCTTCGAAGTTTTCTGCAGAAAAGAGCGCGTCCAGCGCTTCCTTGTCTGCGATGTCCATCTTCAGGAAGCGTTTGCGCTCCCCCGTACAGAACTCGGCGATACGGCCCTCCTTGAGACGGATGTCATAGTAGTCGTTGAGGTTGTCGATGCCGACGACTTCATCACCACGCTCAGCAAGCGTGAACATGAGTTTCGAGCCGATGAATCCGGCGGCGCCCGTGACCAGTATCTTCATTGAATCTGTAGATTTGTTTATTGTGAAAAATCCTTGATGCGCTGCTCTTCGGAGAGCTTGCAGACCAGGAGCGAACCGTCCTTTTCGGCGACGATATAATCCTCCAGGCCCTGCAGGACCACTTTCTTGAGGGACGAGGTACGGACTACGCAACCCTCGCACTCGAACATGTGGATGTCCGTGCCCAGGGTGGCGTTGCCGCTTGCGTCGGTGGAAGAGTTGAGCCTGAGCGAACCCCAGCTTCCGAGGTCGCTCCAGCCGAAGGACGCAGGGATGGTATGTATGCCCTCCGCCTTCTCCATGACGGCGTAGTCTATGCTGATTTTCTCGCAGGTCGGGAACAGGCGGGCAACCGTCTCCTCCTCCCCGTCGGTATAGAACGAAGGGGCCATTGCGTCCATGATGGACGCGATGCCGGGAGCATATGTGCGGATGGCGGAAGTGATGGTATCGGCGTTCCACACGAATATGCCTGCGTTCCAGAGATAATGCCCGTCGGCAAGGTACGCCTTGGCTGTCTCGAGGTCGGGTTTCTCCTTGAAAGCGCTGACTTTCAGGACCTCGGGAGCGGCTTCCTCCCCTGCCATGATGTAGCCGTATCCGGTCTCCGGCCTGGAAGGCTTGATGCCGACGGTCACGATAGAACTGCCGGACGAAGTGAAATCAAGGGCCAGGGAGATGATGCGGCGGTATTCGTCTCCGTCCAGCACAAGGGCGTCGGAAGGAGTGACGACGATGTTGGCATGGGGATGGCGGGCCTTGATCTTCCAGCAAGCATAGGCGATGCAGGGAGCGGTGTTTCGCGCTGCGGGTTCCGCCAGGATATTTGCTTCGGGGATCCCCGGAAGCTGCGAACGGACGATGTCCACGTAGCTGCGGGATGTGACCACCCACATGTTCTCATATGGGCAGACCGGCAGAAGCCTGTCCGCGGTCATCTGAATGAGCGTACGGCCACATCCGAGCACATCTATGAACTGTTTGGGATACTCGGGGGTACTCATCGGCCAGAAACGGCTGCCGATCCCGCCGGCCATTATGACGACGTGTCGTTCCATAAGAGCTTGTTAACAGGTATAGTGGATTGGATTCGTGTCGACAGATGTCATCTCGATGCGAAGATCCGGGAAGCGGTCCGCAAGGAAGTCCCGCAGAAGGTCCTTGGTGAACTGTTCGCTCTGGTAGTGGCCCATGGCGATGAGAAGCATTCCGTCAGCATCGAAGAAGTGATGGTAGGATATCTCGCCGGTGATGAAGGCATCAGCGCCCTTGGCCCTTGCCTCGTCCATAAGGAAAGAGCCGGCGCCGCCGCACAGGGCCACCCTGCGTAGCGTCATCCCGGAAGGGTCGGTATGCATGAGGCATTCTACACCGAAAGCATCCTTGAGCCGCTTCAGGAAATCCGTGGCTTTCTCCGACGCCGGAAGATTGCCTATGACGCCCGAACCACAGCAGTCGGCCGATGCGGGCTTCTCCTCGATCCATTCCAGATCGCGCAGCCCTATTTTGGAGGCGATGCGAAAGTTAACGCCGTCACGGGCGTTGTCGAGATTGGTATGGGCGGAATACAAGGCTATGCCATGACGCACGGCCTCCATCACGCAGCGCTGCTGGTATGTTGCACCCGTAACGCTCTTCAGAGGCTTGAAAATAAGCGGATGGTGCGAAACGACAAGGTTGCAGCCAAGCCGTACCGCTTCTGCGACTATTTCCTCGGTAATATCAAGACAGAGCAGGACGCCCGTCACCTCATCATCGATGAGACCGACCTGGAGTCCTGCATTGTCATAATCTTCCTGGTACGCCAGCGGAGCAAGCGTCTCCAGGGCATCAACTATTTGCCTTTTCGTCGTTGGCATAAGACTTATATCCGTATCCGTAGTGGCCGTAATGGCCATAATGGTATCCGTATCTGTTCCCGAAATAGCCGGACTTGGATATCTCCGTACCGTTGAGGATGAGCGCGAGGTTGTTGTACTTGTTCTGCTCGTAGAGGGAGTTGAGTTCCGTCAGCATGCTGCGCTCGCAGAGTCCGGCACGGATGACGAAGAGGGTCCTGTCGGCACTCTGGTCAATGATCTGGGTATCGGCCACTATCTCGATTGGAGGACAGTCGAGGAAGACATAGTCATACTCCCCTTTCAACTTCGAGATCAGCTGCTTGAAACGTTCGTCGGCTACAAGCTCTGTCGGATTCGGCGGTATGACTCCAACGGGCAGGACGAAGAGGTTGTCATAGCCGGAAACCTGACAGACCAGCGGGTAGATGTCGTCTGTCTGGCCGCTCAGATAGTTGGAAATGCCCTTGTGCGGGTTCTCCACATAAGCGGAGAGGGATGCATGACGGAGGTCGCAGTCGATAACGAGCACCTTGCGGCCCTTTACGGCAAGCGCCACGGCGAGGTTCATAGAGATGAAGGACTTTCCGGAGCCGGGATTGAAGGAAGTGACCGCGGCGACGTTGGCGTCCTTGTTCTTCATCATGAACTCGATGTTGGTGCGGAGCACGCGGAAAGCTTCGTTGATCGTATCGCGGCTTCCGCTCTTGACTAGGATCTCACGTTTCTGCTCCACCTGCTTCTGCATCTTGACGGCGCGGAGGTATCTCCTGTTGCCCTTCTTGCCTTCCTCAGTGAGAGGAATCTCACCTGCGAACGGCAGGACAACGTCCTTGATGTCCTTCTTGCCACGGACCCTGGTATTGAGCACCTCCATGAGGTAAAGGGCTGCAAGTGGAATGAAGAGACCGAGGAGCAGCGCGAGCAGATAGATCATACTCTTGCGCGGCGCCGTGGGCGACATGCTTCCGGTAGGAGGATCGATGATGCGGGTATTGTAGGCGGTGAAGGCCTGCGAAAGCTCGTTCTCCTCACGCTTCTGGAGAAGATAGAGGTAAAGCGCTTCCTTGACGCTCTGCTGACGCTCGACCGAAAGGAGGTATTTGGCCTGGGTAGGATTGGCGGCGATGCGCGCCGTAGCCTGGCGCTCCGTACGGGTCAGGGAGCTGATCTGGTTGCTGAGGGCGAGCTCCTGGTTGTCAACGGAGGTGATGATGGCCTGACGGAGGCTGTTCAGCGAGTTGTCAAGTTCGACGACCAGAGGGTTGGACTCGGAGCTGTTGGCTACGAGGTCGTTCCTGCGGAGGAGCTTTTCGTTGTAATCGCTGATCTGGCTCTCGATGTTGGCGCTGCTGATGCCGGAGTTTGCGGGGAGCACCTTGTTGCGGTTGGCATCGTTGGAGAGGGACTCGCGGATGTAGCGGGTCATGTAGAGCTCGTTGTTCAGCCCCTGGATCTGCTCGTTGATAGCGTTGCTCTGGGACATATACATGCTCGAGGCGGCCTTGACGTCAGGGATGAGGTTCTGGCTCTTGTAGTTGGAAATGTCGCTGTCGACGTTGGTCAGTTCCTCCTCGATGACGCCGAGTCGCTCGTTGATGAACATCGAGGTGCTGACTGCGATCTGGTTCTTGTCGGCCACCCAGTTCTCGTTGTACACGGACACCACCGTATTGAGGATATCCTCCGCGCGCTGGATGGAAATGTCATTGAGAGTCAGCTGTATCACCTGCGACATCTTGTCGCTGAGGTTGACGGAGAGTTCACTGGAGTAGCGGTTCGTGGCGCTGCGGAAAGATGAGCGTCTCACATGGACGGTAGGATAATCCTGTGCCACATAATAGACCGTAGGCGTTACGACTATGTTTCCCACGGGAGTGGCAAGGGTGTCAGCGAACACTCCGGACACCTGGGCGCCCTTTTCAACAGGTTCGTTCCGAAGTGTGAAATTGGACAGGGTGAATCCTCCGTTCTCCTTGACGTCAAGGTCAAAAGACAATGCAGTCTGGTCGGGGACATCGATGATGCTGGCCGTGAACGGAAGGGACGATCCGTAGAGGACATTGTCGTGGAACCTGCCGTCAGTGATATAGTTCATGTCGAGATTGAGGCGCTTGACCACCTCGGACATGAGGGACTTGGCGCCGAAGGCCTTGATCTCGTTGTAAACGTTGGTATTGGTGTTGAACAGGCCGAGCTGCGAGATCTCGGCATCGGTGGATATGGACTGCCCGCGGGAATTGGTCTTTATCTGTATCTCGGCGGAACGGGTATACACCGGAGGGGTCTTCAGCACATAGAACACTGCAAGGGCAAGGCACAAGGCAGCCGAAATGGCGAACCAGTACCATTTGGACAAGCACTTGTACAAGAGGTCCATCAACTGTACGGACTCCTCCTGCTGGTTTTGGGCGTTGTTGGTATTGTTATCCATTTTCTAACTCTAATCTCTATTTTGTTGAAGACGCACGGAGAAGGAAAGTGCCGACGCTCGCGGCAAGCGAAGCGACAGAGATCCAGAATGAGGTGCTGCGTACGTTGTTGCCGTTGACCGTAGACTGGCGGGCGCGCATCTCGTTAGGCTCGACGTAGATGACATCATCCTGCTGAAGATAGTACACAGGAGAGGTAACCACACTGTTGCCGGAGCAGAGGTTAACCTTGAAGGAGGTCTG
>JAFYZE010000250.1 GCA_017548805.1 Bacteroidales bacterium | reverse complement strand
CACGACAGGGAAACTCTCGCCCTGGAAGTCCACGACGCGGGTATTGTCCCCGAAACGATATGACGGAAGGTCGTGCTTGTATGTCACGAAATTGACTATTCCCGAATAGGTGCGGAACCCTATGTTGGCGGAGTGCGGGTAGATCACCACCCTCTCGACAAGAAGCGGATCGTATTCGTATATGCTCTCGTGTTCGGGAACAGGGACTCCGTCGATGAGGACAAGCGCGGGGAACTGCGCGCCCGCGGCAGGCTTGAACGTGTCGTTCACGTTTACAGTGACCGTCCTTTGCTTGCCGGTGCGCCTGGTCCTTATCTCGGATATGAACTCGATGAAAAGTTCTTCCATCAGAGGGAACCGGGTATAGTCATCCAGGATGTATACCACCGAATCGGCGCCGAACAGCAAGTCACGCGGAGTATCGAGACGCGCGTAGAGAGTGTCCGCGCGGGATGCCTGACGGACCTGCATGGCAAGGCTCCTGGACAAGATCCTGTCCCGCAAACCTTCGCTCAAGGGAAGTTTCCCGAGGCCGGAGGCATGGACTCCGGCAAACGGAGATATGATCTCGAGATGGCTTGAACCATATCCGGTGCCGAGCTCCAGCACCGCATCAGTATCGCCATAGACATTCCTGGTATAGAATGCTGCCGTCCCGTCGTCAGCAATCGGAGCGGAATAGAAGTCCGAAGATCTGCCGGGAACCGAAAAGAACACTGTGGAGCCCTTGAGAAGCTCCATCTCCTCGTCCGTAGCATCCTGCACACGGACACGGATGACCTCGCCCTCGTAATCCGTCACACGCCTCTCGGTGAACGAACTGCCACGGGAGGCTCCGGCAAGGAAAGTGGCGGGAGTGGCGGCCGAAGGCGACACGATGCCGTCGTCATGGAAGACGGATACGCTGGCGGTGACAGGGCTTGAAGAAGTATTGGTCACGGTCAGCCGGCCGCCGGAGGCGCTCACGCGCAGCGAGCCGGCCGACGGCCTCTCCGGCGCAGCCAGGGCTGCATACTCATCGTCAGCCAGGATCTCCACGCCCGACTCGGAACGGTCCGTGGTGAACGGATTGATTATGGACAGCGTCCTGGCATTCTCGCCGAAATCATATCCATCTTCGTTGAAACACTGGGCAGTGTAAGCCACCAGACGGTAGTTGCCCGTAGGGATGGTGTTCAGGAGGCGGATGGCACCGCCGCCCCTGCCGTTCTCAAGGGCGATCTTGGCAGTCTGGACCGGGCCGGACGGAGACGCTATCTCGACATAGGCTGTCCTGCTGTATTCCGAAAAGCGGCCGGTAGCCATGTCAAGGCAGAAGGCGGACAGGAAGAGCTCGTCTCCCGCCACATATACATCCCGGTCGGTCGAAACATACACCCTTTCGCTTAGATGCCCCTGGGCAGCGCAGGCAAGGGCCGCCAAAACCAGTATGAGAAATATCGTTGCTATCCTTTTCATGGTATTCCTTGTCATCTATGCCAGTTTTCCGGCATCGTGTAAGAGCCTCTCCCCTTCATGCGGCAGTCAACGCACCGGGCACGGGCCCAGTAAGTCTGGGAAACATTTCCGGGTATCTCATAATAGTCATAGGGAAGATACCCGTCGCGATAATACTGATACCACTCACCCCTGTTGACCACGACCGGCTCTTCGTACACATGGCTGTCCTTGTAGAACCGTGCCTCGGTATGGCGGACATAAAGGTCCTTGTGAGCTATACCTGCCACACTGATGTATCCCATGACCATCTCATCCGGATCCTGAACGCAGCGGATGTTCCCTATGAGTTCGCTTGGATTGGGTGCGAAGAGATTGCCGTTGTAATCGGAGTTGGACTTGACGTTCTCCCAATACCGGTAAGCATCCTCGGAAAGAGGTTCGAGGTACACATCTATATGGTAGACATACGATATCTTGACATCATCCCTGGGAATGGGACGGAACTCAAGGTCCACGAAACGGTCGTCGACCTGGTTTTCGGTGGAGAATATCATAATCTCTGACGAGACCTCGTGACCATAGCAGTAATAGATGCTCTCAGGATAAACCATTTCGACGATATTACCATCACCGTTCGTCCCCCACCATCCGACTTCCGGGGGGATGTATTTGAGGGCTGCGTCATAGTCTGCATGATACTCCCAGTCCTCAACATAGTTCCATTTGAAAAAGCTTCCTCCGTGCGAGTGCATGCTCAAGGCGACATTCAAGCGTGAACGGCCGAAATCAAGGTTGTACGAAAGCGAGTCGATTTCCGGCACGGCCGGAGACTCTCCCCAATCCGAAACGTATTCGCGCCTGTTATCCACGCGGGTGACATGCAGGCGATACCGTCTGTCCGGAGATGCTCCCCTGGTATCGACCCGGTAGTTGCCGGGGTTCTCGAGGACCCTGACGCCCTCATAAGTCGCTCCGGATTCGTCCTCGACCCAGACTTCACAAAGTGGAGGATCGAGTGCCGCTTCCGGGGCATTGACCGGAGCCGTAAAGGACAGTTTGACGTCTGTATAACTACCAAGCATGATGTCACCCTCGATGACGAACGCGCCCGATCCGTCCTGTGGCTCGGGATTGAACGGATAGATGCATGAAACCGCCGTCAGCGAAAGCAGCGCCACCGTAACGAAAAAACATATGTGGGTTTTGTTCATCATCCGAATTTGAGGTTAAGGGTGAGATAAGGAATGGGCACGGCGAAAACCGAGATCATATATCCCCTGACCTGGACTCCACCTTGTGTAGTGTAATACACCGAGTAAGGATTCTTGCGCCCCGTGACGTTATAGACACCAAGGGTGAAGGACATGTGCGTGAGCTTGCGGAGGTAGT
>JAFYZE010000249.1 GCA_017548805.1 Bacteroidales bacterium | reverse complement strand
CGCTCTTGGGGTGTCCCGTGTTCGCTTGACTGATTTTCTCCTTATGCTCGTCGGATAATTCGCGCCATTGCCTTTTAAATTTCTTCATACTTCTTGCCAGGTGTTTTGTACCTGCTCCTATAATAAATACAGGAAGCATAGAAAAAAAGACAGGTGTAGTAGAGAAATGTTTTGACGATTTCGCCAGATAACTCGGATGGCAGACGGTTTCATACCTACCCCACCTACTGAATTCGTTGACGAAAAACGCCAACTTACGTACAGAGTGTCAACTAGATAGGGAGGGGAGTTTCCGACGAGGTACTCCCTTTCAGTGAGGTGGAAAAAGCTGCTACATTTTTATCCATTTTTCACCTCCTTCCACCAGGTTGAGGCGTCGGAAGGGTCTGGTATCCATTTCCGCAACTCCCAGAGACGTTCCAAGTCCTCTGCAAAGCGGTTCGAGAAAAGGTAATCGGAGCACCCCAACTGATGAAGAAGGCTGCAGATTTACTGCAGCCTTTCTTCGTGTTGGGGTGCGATGCGGGGCCTGTCTACCCCATGCTTTGCTCCGACGATTATCTCTTCCTGGCTCTCCTACGTGCGCAGAAGTGTCGTTTTTGCGCACCGCCGCCCCAGCCGAGCACCTTTATCGTCATCTCGGGCGCAGGGCGGGCATCATACGATTCTCATCAAGCGCGAAATAGGCGTTTGAGGGCGATGAATGCGCCTGTTGCGGGATTGCAAACCCTCGACGGGCGCGTTTCCGGCCCTGGAAGGCCTTTTTTGTTCCTGACACACGATGTCTGGGGGGATAAAAAGCCTTATCTTTACGCAGGATTCTGGAGAAGATGGAGTTATATGTCAGGACAATTGCCTTGGGCA
This sequence comes from Bacteroidales bacterium, assembly GCA_017548805.1. The sequence goes on along the minus strand of JAFYZE010000249.1, from coordinate 4,211 downwards.
TTAAAGGCGGGAGTCCGGAAAAAAACGGCAAATGGTTTATCACGAAAAGGACGGGGTTATTAAGAAAAATACAGGATAATCATGAAACGGCTGTTGGTCATATTTTTGTCGATACTGGCCGGGTTGATCCGACTTTCCGCGCAGGAGGCAGGAAGTGGCGTCATCGAGATCGGGACGGGATGCAGTATATACGGAACGATTGGAGCCCAGGGCGGTCCTTACAGGTTTTTCAGTCCGGGTGTCTTTACGGAATACCGGTACGGAATCGCGGAGCGCTTCGACCTTGGCGCACAACTGAACTACAGGTTCGGGAATGGGCAAACGGAGTATTTCGGCCCTTCCACTCCCTGGAAACTTCGGTATAACCAGCTCAACCTGAAGGCTGTCGCGGACTTCAAGATGCGTCCCTCGCGGACTGTTCGCCCGTTCATAGGAATAGCAGTCGGAGCAGGGATGATGTCGGAGAAGCGAATAGGAGACCTTACCGTCGCCGACTGGACTGTCCATCCCGAGGAAAAGTGGTATTTCGGGACCGTCGGGTGGAGGTTCGGCCTCCATGTAAAACGCTTTCGTGTCGCATTCGAGACGGATCTCGCGTACGACACGGAGCATTGGAACAGCGTGGCGACCGCTACGGCCCTGAATGTTGGATACTCTTTCTGAGTTACTCGACGCGCCGGTAGGTCCTGATGCGCTGGCCGGCGGTGTCGAAGACGTTGCGGGCGGTCATGAGGCCGGAGTCGGGGTCGACACTGTAAATGAAGCCCCAGAGATGGTGCTCGAGGCTTTCGGTCACCGGATAATTCAACTTGATTCTTGAGGGCTATCGAAGTAGAAACAACGCGGTCATTTCAGTAGTTCTGCACCCTGCAAGGTCCGCTCCTTGCCCATCAGTTCGGGGAAGTATGGATGCAACGCCCAAATCTTGTCTATCCAAGGCATCAGGCGGTTCAACTCTGCCTTGCACCAAGCACCCCAACTGACGTGAAAGCCTGCGATCAATTCGCAGGCTTCTTTTGTTTTTGTGCGATGGTCCCTTTTACAGACCTTTTCCATTCTGATTCTATCGGGCGCACTTTTGGCGTTTCAGGGCGGTTTTTGCGGCAGGGAGCACTTTGTAATGTGCCCCCTGCCGCGTTTTTGGCCCTGGGAGGCAGTTTTTGCGCTCGGGACAATCAGGATACTCCGGACATCGGAGGAATGACAGAAAAAACTCCGTGTCGCGATCGAGACGGATCTCGCATTCGGCACGGAGTATTGGAACAGCGTAGCGATGTCTACGGCGCTGAATGTAGGATACTCTTTCTGAGACTACTTCACGCGTTTGTATGTCTTGATGCGGCGGCCTTCGGTGTCGAAGGGGCTGCGGGCGGTCAGCAGGCCGCTTTCCGGATCATAGGTAAAAATAAGGCCCCAGAGGTAATGCTCCCAGCCGCCGCCGGCAGCGGGGATGAACTGGTGGGTGACGTTCTCGCGGGTGAAGACGCGCTCGACCGAAGGATCGTCCATGTCCTGCCAGGTCCCGACAAGGGGGCTGGAGACAAGGGCTTCGGTGTAGCCTGCGCTGACAGTGCCGGCATCGACTTTCTCCATGGTGACGGTTATGCCGCGCTCCTTCCTGTCACTCTCGTTGAAATGTGACAGGGTCTTGTCCTTGCGGTTGATGAAGAGGTAGGTGTCTTCGCCGTACCTGCCGACGAACTCGAGCAGTTTCTCATCCGGGCCTACTCCGAACATGTCCTCGTCCATCTCGTTGTAGGTGTAGTTGGTCTCTGGGATAGCTGCGAGCGGAATGTCGGGCAGGCTCCTGTCCTTGATGCGGATCTGGTACTTGTCGACTGAGATATAGAAATCGTACATGTCGGCATCATTGTCCGGTACGGACTCCGTGACATGCCATGAGCCGTAGGCCCAGGTATATCCGCTGGTAAGTATGCCGGAATGGCTGAGGTTGACAGTCTGTGCGCCGGCTGCCAGTGAAATGAGGAGCAGGGCTCCCGCAATGATAAGATGTCTGGTTTTCATGTCTTTAGCTGCTATCTCTCGCGACGGTTGAGCTGGCGCACGATGCGGCGGATGACGACGTCGATGGACTGGTCGGGCTCGATGATGTTGTAGTCCTCCCAGAAATTGTCGTCAGCGAATGCACTCACCTGGTCGGAGAGTATGTCCTTGAACTTGACGCGATCCGCGGGATCGATGGCGATGCCGCCCTCCTTGTGGTCTGTAACGGCCATCTCTGCGGTTATGGAGAAATTGGACCGGAACAGGGATCGCTGCTTGCGAGCGTTCAATCCGAGATCCACGCGGCAGTAGTCATAATACCATTTGTCATCGACACAGCGGTAGCTGACCACGTAGTCCGCGCGGTTCACCGTGAATCTCATGCCCTGGGAGCGCTTGACTATGAAGATGCGTGCAGCCTCTTCGGCCCTGCCTTCGAAATCGAGAGAGAACTCCACGCGGCCTATGGCCAGGCTCTCGGTCTCGATGTAGACCGTGCCCTTGAAGAGTATCCCGTCCTCGGGGTTTATGGGCTTGAAACTGATGGCGTAGAACGAACGGCCGTCATACATCGCGGTGCCGGTGAGGTCGAAGATGTACATGGTCATCATCTCGTCCAGGCTGAGCCCTACGAAAGGATTCTTGACCATGTCGATGTTCAGCGCGGTGCTGATACCGCCCTGGAGCTTGACCAGCAGCGTGTCGGAGCTGTCATAGTTGAGGCTGCCGCGTCCCTTGTAGATGCCCACCCTGTCGGCGGAGAGCCCTATATACGGGGCCTTGTCGATGTCGATGACGGCCTCGTTCAGCACCAGGTACTTGGCCGTGCCCTTGCGTATCATCTCGCGGTAGAAGGCGGTCATGCCCACCCTTTCGTTCGGGTAATTGTCGCGGATCTTGTAGAATGCCGCGCGGAAAATCGACTGTCCGTCCATGGCCCTGACGCGGGCGGGATCCAACTCTATGGTCATCGGTGCGAGCGTGATGACGAGGGGATGCTCCTGCGTGCTGCCGGCGAAATCGCCGACGGTGAGGGTGCGGGTCAGGAAGCCGAGATGGCTGATGGTTATCCTTGCGTCAGCCGGGGTATTCTCCGGGATCTTGAGGGAGAAGATACCGTCGGCATTTGAGACGTTGCTGATCGTGCTGCCCGAGAGGCTGACCGAAGAGAAGAACAGCGACTCGGAATTGGAACTGTCCAGGACGTGCCCGTGCAGGGTGATCACGCCCGTCTCCTGACCGTATGCCGCGAGAGTCAGGAATATGGCGGCGACAGCCGCTACGATAGTCTTGATGCAGATTCTCATTTTGTTAAGATTCAGGTGTGGCCTGGGGCCTATTCAACTTTGAGGTTGCCGGAACGGGTGGACTTTTCGCGGCTGTAGGAGCTGCTGTCGTCTATGTACCAGTCCCATTCCAGGTGAACGATGGGATATTTCCCGCCGACCGGCAGGATGCCGTTGATCGGGAATGAAGCATATAACCCTGCGAGCGAGAGCTGGTTGAAGCTCATGTCGGGGTTTTCGGGGCTTTCTCCGTGCGCGTTGTGACGCATCTGGAAATACAGCGTGTCGGAATTGCTCCTGACGTCATCGAAGAGTACCCTCACGTCATGGTCGGTGTCGGAGTAACTCTTCATAGTGATGTTGAGGTAGGAATTGAGGTAGCCTCCGGAAACCCATGCCTGAATGACGTTGATGCCGTCGCTGCCCAGGGTATCTACGGCTACGGCGGAAGCGGTGACGGGATCACAGACCAGGGCTTCCCTGAAATCGATGAGGCGGATATTATATTCGTTGGTCGTACCAGGTACTGCGGACTTGACGTCGCAACTCATCATGACACGCTTGGACGTCTCGGAGAAATTGGAGCCGCTGCTGTTCTCGACGATGTTGTATATGGCTCCGCTGTCGGTCTGCAGCCTGTCGGCGCCGATCCTGGTACACATGCCGGTATCCGTATAGAGGTATTCCCCCTTGTTCAGGCATGAAACTAGAAGCAGGGCCGCGAGAGCGGCTGAAAATACTTTTGGAATGAACGCTTTCATCTTGAAACTGAACTCTTTTTAACGGTTGGATGACAGATGATCTGGATGTCAACGCCGTCGACCTTGTATCCCCTGTAACGCTTGCTCCTGATGCGCGACTCGACCATCTCCATGAGCTCCTCGTCCATGACGTCCTTGAACTCGTTGTTGACGGTGTCGT
>JAFYZE010000248.1 GCA_017548805.1 Bacteroidales bacterium | reverse complement strand
TCCTCCTGGTCGCCGGGCAGGCGTATGCCGACGCGGCGGCGGTTCTCTCCGCAGAGATAGACATTCTCGCCCATGGCGGCGACGATGACGTCGTTGCGCGCCGCCATCTCCACCGCGTCATTCCAGTCGGTATAGTCTTCGGATTCGAGCCTCCTGACAGGCAGGCTCCTGAGCCTTTGGTCTCCGCTCTGGGAGATGCCCATGTCGGCCAGGGTGCTCCAGTCGCAGCCGCGCGAGTACTCGACCCTGCCGTCGAAACGGCTCTGCATGGACTCCAGGAGGGTGGGGATCCTCAGCGCCGACTCGTCGACTTCCTTCCTGAAGAAGAACAACTGCATGGCCGGGAAGGTATAGTCTCCAAGCATGCTCCAGAAGGAGTTGGCATTCGGACCGACCAGGGCGACGCTTTTGCCGGGATCGAGGGGAAGAATGCCATTGTTCTTGAGCATCACCACCGACTCTGCGGCGAGGTCATACGCGGTCTGTCGGCTCTCGGCCGGGTCCATGTCGAGGGGGCCTTCCTTGAAGTACACCGGATCGGGGTCGAGGAGGCCTGCGCGTGCCTTGACCATGAGCGCACGCTTGACGGCGCGCTCGAATACCTCTTCGCTGATGCGGCCTTCGGCAAGCAGCTCGGGAATGTATTTGTACGAGGTATTGGAACAGAACTCAAGATCGTTTCCGGCGGTGAGGGCATCGACGGCGCACTGTTTGAGGTATTCTGTGCTTCTGTCGCGGCTGCCCATCTGTACAGAGCCGTAGTCGCTGACGACTATGCCGTCGAAGCCGAGGTTTCCACGCAGGATCACGTTCAGGAGCGTGTCGCTGCATACGGCCCATTCCGAGCGGAACTTGTCATAGCAGGTCATGATGCTCTTGCTCCCGGCCGTACGGATGATGGCCTCGTGCGGGAACAGGACTTCTTCGTAGATCTCCTTCCAGCTGAGTTCGGATCCTCCGCCATAGCCGAGAAAATGCTTCGTGGTGGCGGTGACGCCGTCACGGAAACCCCTGGCCTGCAGGCCTTTGACAAAGGCGGTGCCCAGGGTGGCAGTCAGGTAGCTGTCCTCGCCGTAGGACTCCTCGATGCGGGACCAGTGCGGGCTGCGGATGATGTCCACCATAGGGGAGAGCGCGAACTGCTCCCCGAGGGCGCGCATCATGTCGGCCGTCTGGCCCATCTTGACGGAGAGGAGGTCCGGATCCCATGTGCAGGCGACGCCTATCTGCTGAGGATAGGCCGTCGCGCCCTTGGCGGTCACGCCGGAGATGCATTCGTCATGGATGACGGCGGGGATCCCGGCATGCGTCTCGTTGACGAGATAGTCCTGGATGTCGGCGATCAGTGCGCGGATCTCGTCAGCATTGAGATTCTGCGAACTGGACATCTGGCAGATGTGTCCTGCTCCGTAAGGGATGACTTCGCGAGCTTTTTCGACGGAGAATTTACCGTCGACCATGAACTCGCTCGGGTATATGCCGAAGAGCTGGGCGGCGCGGTCTTCGACGCTGAGCCGCTCGTAGACGGCGTTGACCTGCGCCTCAAGCGCCTTGTCGCCCTTCGGGGCGGAACACGCGGCAATCACCAGTATGCCGGCCAAAGTCAGTAAACAGATGCTTTTCATATTGATTTGGATTGTGGTCAAGTGGCTGGTGCGGGATATTTATCTCAGCCAGAGAAGAAGGAATTTCCGCCAGATGAGCCGTAGATTGTATGCGAGGTTGGCCGCATCGATACGGCCGGGGACATTCTCACGCCCCGTGCGGGGATGAATGGAATAGCGTATGTATGGGACATTCCGGGCGTTGAGACCCTTGCCTAAGAGAAGGGACGGTGTGACACCCTTCAGGAAAAAGGCGGGAGGCAGGGAAAGCTGGTCCCGCGTGCTGCAATGCCTGAATATATCCCACCAGGCATTGTCCAAATCCTTGACAATTGGAGCATTATGCACCCTGAGCAGGACATTGGTCTCAAGCAGGCCCGCATGCCGGGGCTGGCCGATGGACTTGAGATAGCGCAGATGGCGGAATGCCGCTCCTGTACCGATCTTCTCCTTGAGAAAACAATACCGAAGTTCATCATACACGCAGTCCCGTACGGGATGCTCCAGCCCGGCGAACATGGCGCCGGCATCTATTGCGGCTTCCAACTTGTCGTAGAACTCCCTGCCGGTGATACGGAGGTTTGCGTCCATGAAAACACTGTAATCGTAGTCTTGCAGGGCGGTATGGGGCTGAAGTTTGGTATATCGTGCCCGTGTGACAGGATCCGGAGAATCTAAGGCGATGCGGCGCAGCTGCCACACGCCATCCTGTCCGTCCCTCTCTGTGAAACAGATGTAATCGTACGACGGATCAGTCACCTCCGGCTGTTCCAGCCGGTCATAATTCCCGGTTAGGACGGTATAGATCACTTTTTTCATGCCGATACAAAAATAACATTTTGCATGGAAAGCACAAAACCCTTATCTTTGTTCGTTTTTTGCAATCGAAAAGTGCTATAATGCCAGGCAACGCAAATATCCGGATCGCCCGCAACACGGTCATCATATATGTCAGGATGGCCGTGACCATCCTGGTCGGACTTATCACCAGCCGTCTGGTCCTTCAGGCGCTTGGTGCATCCGACGTTGGCATCTACAGCGCTGTAGGCAGTACTGTCGCACTGATATCCTTCATCACCGGAGCCCTTACCGCGACCACTGTCCGGTTCATGAACTTCGAGATGGGCAAGGCAGACGGGGATACGAACCGCATGTTCAACATCTGCCATGTAATCCATATCGGAGGTGCGTTGGTGCTGTTCCTGCTTCTGGAGTCCGTAGGCCTGTGGTACATCCACAACCATCTGAACGTACCGCCCGGTAAGGAGTCGGACGCGATGTTCGTTTTCCAGGTCTCGACTATCGTCGCATGCCTGGGTATCGCAAACGTACCATTCCAGAGCCTGTTCACCGTACATGAGCGTTTTGCCACGGTGGCCATCGTGGACATCATCAATGCCCTCGTCAAACTGGTCCTGGTCATCGGCCTTCTGTACTGGAAAGGCAACGGCCTGCGGATGTACGCAGTCCTGGTGAGCGTCACGACGCTGGTTTTCATCATTGTATATCGTTGGCTGTGTCATGCCCGCTGGCCTGATATGGTCCGCTGGAAGCCCGTCCGGGAATGGAAGACCTATAAGGAAGTACTGGTATTCAACAACTACAACCTCCTTTCGTCCGCGTCGATGATCGCCCGCTCCCAGGGCTCCAACGTGCTCATTAACGCATTTTTCGGGACCACGGTCAATGCAGCTTTCTTCTATGCCGGTACGGTCCAGAACTATGTGAACAAGTTCATAGCGAACTTCGACACGGCTGCCGCTCCGCAGATCACCCAGAATATCAGTGCAGGCAATGCTGACAGGTCCGTGACCCTGGCGGAACGCGTCTGCCGCATATGCATCCTCATGTTCCTCCTGCTATTCTTCCCGCTTTGGAGCGAACTGGACTTCATCCTGAATGCCTGGCTGGGCGCCAAGATTCCGGAAGGGACCGTTCTGATGTGCCGGGGGACATTGCTGGTTGCGGCCGTTTCCGCAACCTCTGCCGGCCTTGGCCAGCTCATCAATGCCTATGGCCGCGTCAAATGGTACAAAATCGAATTCAGTGTCCTGTATCTCAGCAGTCTCGTAGTCGGATGGTTGCTCTTCCGCGCCGGTTTCCCGGCCTATACCATCATCATCTGCTTTGTTGTGGCGGATCTCCTGAGCCGTGTCATCCAGCTCATCCTGCTGCATTATCAGTTCGGTTTCAATGTCGGCAAGTTCCTGAAAGAAGCTTATTTGCGGCCAACCATCGCCGCCGCATTGCTCATAGGTTACCTGGCGCTTTACCAGCTTCTTCCTTTGGATGGCGTCTGGGCGAAACTGGGCGGGCTCGTCCTGACCTTCATCGTCACGGCCACGGTCTTGTGGCTGGTGGGCTTCAAACCCTCCGAACGGAAAACGGTAGCTTCTTTCGTAGTCCTGAAAACGGACAATCCCAAGCTGCCCAGGATTTTCAGCGACAGCGCTATCCTGAAAGCCCGTTATTACAAGATATTCAACCGCTCCCTTGACCTGAAGCATCCACTTTCATTCAACGAGAAGATCCAATGGATCAAGCTGCATGACCGTGACCCCCGCTACACGGCCCTGTCCGACAAGTATGGAGCCAAGGAGATTGTCTCGAAGACAATAGGGGAAGGACACGTCATCCCTACACTGGGTGTATGGGACAGTTTCGACCAGATAGATTTCGACTCCCTCCCTGAACAGTTCGTCCTGAAATGCACGCATGACTCCGGCGGTCTCGTAATCTGCCGGGACAAGGCTGGGCTGGACATTGATGCCGCCAGGGAAAAGATCGAACGCTCCCTCCGGAACAATTACTATTACCAAAGCCGGGAATGGCAGTACAAGGACATTCCTCCCCGCGTCATGGCTGAGCCGTATCTGCAGGACGGTGACAACCGCGAGCTCAGGGATTACAAGTTCTACTGTTTTGACGGAGAGCCGGCTTTCCTTTATGTCTCTGAAGGCCTTGAGGACCATAGCACCGCCCGTATAAGCTTCCTTAACCTCGATTGGACGCGCGCTCCTTTCCGCCGGTCGGATTATTCCGACTTTGAGACGCTTCCCGAAAAGCCCGGGCATTTCGATGAAATGGTAGCGCTTGTTCGCCAGCTCGCCGAGGGCTTCCGCTTCGTCCGCGTGGACATGTACGAGGTCAACGGCACCGTCTATTTTGGGGAGATGACCTTCACGCCAACCTCAGGCCTCGTCCCTTTCATTCCGGACGAGGCCGACCTTGAGATCGGTAAACAGCTCCGTATTTAATAGGCTTTCCTAGACCTCTAGGCTGTAGCCGGGACGATACTGGTAGTGGATGAGTTTAGTGGCTTCCGGGTCGTGCATGAATTTCTCCACGATGGGATTCCAGACGACAGGGCGTCCGAGCTCCATGGCGATGTTGCCGAGGATGCACATCGTGCATGTACTGTGTCCGACTTCGACAGGGGTGTTGGGGTCGATGCGGGACTTGACGGCATCGATGAAGGCCCTGTAGTGCTTGTCGTTCGCGTAATAGGTGATGTTGCCGTCCGTCATCGGCCCCGTCATGTCGAGCCTCTTGTCCGAAGCGGAGAACCTTCCTCGCGAG
>JAFYZE010000247.1 GCA_017548805.1 Bacteroidales bacterium | reverse complement strand
CGGAAGCGAAAGCCCGCGAAGCGGGGAGTATGACGCTGGTGGAGTCGGTCATCAATTTCCTCTTTTAGCCTTGTACCCCATACTCTGGAGAAGTGCGGTGACCTTGTCGCGCAGGTCGCCTTGGACGGTGATCTCGCCGTCCTTGGCAGTGCCGCCGACGCCGCATTTGACCTTGAGTGTCTTACCCAGTGCCGCGAGATCCTCCTGCGTGCCGACGAAGCCCTTGACAAGTGTCACCTGCTTGCCGGCGCGGCCGCTGCGGTCGATGGTGACCGTCAGCCGCTGCTTTGCCGGCTCAAGAGTCGCGGCCTCTTCCTCCGCGCCCTCGTCGTATGTGAAGTCGGGGTTGGTGGAGTACACCACGCCGAGCCTTTTCTTCCAGTCGTTGTCTGCCATGTCTTTCGAAGTACAAGTAGTGTTGCAAAGATACTTCTTTTCATTCGATTTGAGTATATTTGTAGAAACTATAACCAATAGGAAATGAAAAAGTCACTTTTTCTTCTTTTAGCTGTCTTTTCAGCAGTAGTCTCTTATGCTCAGCCTCAGGACAGGCGGTCCATGGACTGGGCCGGTTTCAACCGCTATGCCGCGGCCAACGCCGAGGTCACCGAATCCCCGCTGGTCGTTTTCATGGGAGACTCCATCACCGATTTCTGGGTGAACATACGCCCCGGATTCTTCACCGGGCACAACTATGTCGGCCGTGGCATCAGCGGCCAGACTGTCGAGCACATGCTCGCCAGGTTCAAGCCTGATGTCATAGACCTCCATCCCAAGGCCGTGGCCATCCTCGCCGGCGTCAACAACATAGCCGGCAACAACGGAGCGATCTCGATGGAGAATATCGTCGGATGCATCGCCTCCATGTGCGATATCGCCAAGGCGAACGGGATCGTACCACTGCTGTGTTCCGTCCTTCCGTGCGACCGTTTCTTCTGGAATCCCGAAGCGAAGCCGGCTCAGGATATCATACGCCTCAATGCACTTTTGAAGGAGTACGCCGGCAAAGCCGGGGTCAGGTATGTGGATTATCATGCGCAGATGGGCCTTCCGGACGGCTCCCTGCCCAAGGAGTATTCCGAGGACGGATGCCATCCTGTCGCGGCAGGTTACGCCAGGATGGAAGAGATCATAGTTCCTGAGATCGAGCAGGCCCTGGTTGAGGCTCCTCGCCAGGCGCGTCCTGCGGCCGCCGGCCCTCCCCGCCAGGCGGGCCCGAGCGACTGGGGCAACTTCAAGCGTTATGAGGAGAAGAACGCCGCTCTGACGCAGTCCCCGCTGCTGGTGCTGATGGGAGACTCCATCACCGACTTCTGGTACGACAACGATCCGGATTTCTTCGAGAAGAACAATTTCGCCGGCCGCGGCATCTCCGGACAGACCGCCAGCCAGATGCTGGTCCGTTTCAAACAGGATGTCATCAACCTCAAGCCCAAGGCCGTGGCCATCATGTGCGGCACCAACGACCTTTGCCAGAACATGGCCTCGCAGGCCTATTATCCCGATCAGACCATCTATGACAATACGGTGGCGATGTGCGAGCTGGCGGAGGATGCCGGCATCAAGGTCCTCCTGTGCTCCATCACTCCCTGCGCGCACTACATGATCCTTCCCGACATCGATGCCGGCTCCATCATAGAGGCGTTCAACGCCCGTCTGAAAGCCTATGCCGACACGCACAAGAACGTCACATATGTCGACTACTTCACTCCGCTCGCCAACGCCGAAAAGGGCCTGGACGACAGCTGTTCCTATGATGGCATCCATCCCGCCGTCAACATCTACGACGACATGGAGCGTATCCTCGTGGACGGCTTGAAGAAAGCCCTGAAGTTGAAGAAGCAGAGCTTCTACACCCTTCCTTCCGACGAGGCTGACCGTCGCAAAGCCGAGTCCGATGCCGACAGGAAGGCCAGGAACCAGCCGATGAACTTCAACGATATGGTCGAGATGCTGAGCCGTATGCGTATGGGACGATAACCGAAAACATTCATATCCATGAAAAGAATACTGTTCATCAACATCCTGTGCCTGCTTGCCGTGACCGGAGCGCGGGCACAGAAGCCGACGCAGCCTTCATGGCTGAGCGAAGCCGTTTTTTATCAGATCTATCCTTCGTCCTACCAGGACAGCGACGGTGACGGCTACGGAGACCTCAAGGGCATCATGTCGCGCCTGGACTATATCAAGTCCATCGGTGTCACCGCCATCTGGCTCAATCCCGTCTATGTTTCGGGTTGGACTGACGGCGGATACGATGTCATCGACTTCTACCGGGTGGACAAGCGCTTCGGCACCAATTCCGACCTCGTAGAGCTGATCCGCCAGGCGCATGCCCGAGGCATCAAGGTCGTGATGGACCTGGTGGCCGGGCATTCCTCGGACCAGAACGAATGGTTCCTCCAGTCCAAGGAGGCTCCGGACCTGCGTTACTCCGACTACTACATCTGGCCGAGCTTCAAACCGGAGGAGCCGGCTCAGACCGGTCCGATGGACTATGCCGCCCTGATGAACTCCAGCGCCAGCCTCATCCGCAAGTTCGTGGCCACGGACGCTCCGCGCGGCCCTTATTATGTCAAGAATTTCTTCGACACCCAGCCTGCGCTGAACTTCGGCTTCGCCAATCCCGACCCTGAGCATCCCTGGGAGCAGGCGGTCGACGCTCCGGGCCCCATGGCTATGCGCCGGGAGATTAAGAACATCATTTCGTTCTGGATGGACAAGGGCGTGGACGGTTTCCGCGTGGATATGGCGGCGAGCCTCGTGAAGAACGACTTCGACAAGTCCGCCACCATTAAACTCTGGAAGGAGGATTTCACCAAATGGTTTGACGAGAATTATCCTGAGGGCATCCTGATAGCCGAGTGGTTCAACCCGGCGCAATCCGTTGCCGCGGCTGACTTCGACCTAGATTTCTTCTGCCACGACGGGCAGT
>JAFYZE010000246.1 GCA_017548805.1 Bacteroidales bacterium | reverse complement strand
TATGGCCAAGCCGCAGAAGTCCGGCGGCGCCGGCAACGAGATCATCGAGAACCCCATCATCTCCAACCTTAAGGAAGGTATGACGGTGCTCGAGTACTTCATCTCCACGCACGGTGCACGTAAGGGTCTGGCCGACACCGCCCTCAAGACTGCGGATGCAGGTTACCTGACCCGCCGTCTCGTCGACGTGTCGCACGACGTGATCATCACCGAAGAGGACTGCGGTACCCTCCGCGGCCTCATCGCCACCGCCATCAAGAGCAAGGACGAGATCGTCGAGTCCCTCGGCGAGCGTATCCTCGGCCGCACCACCGTGCACGACATCTTCAACCCTCTCACCGGAGAGCTCATCCTCCCCGCTGGAGCCGAAATCAAGGAGAAGGAAGCCGAACTCATCAACTCCCTGCCCATCGAGCAGGTCGAGATCCGTTCGGTCCTCACCTGCGAGTCCCGCAAGGGTGTCTGCGCCAAATGCTACGGCCGCAACCTCGCCACCACCAGGATGGTGGAGAAGGGAGAGGTCGTCGGCGTCATCGCCGCACAGTCCATCGGTGAGCCGGGTACCCAGCTGACCCTCCGTACCTTCCACGCGGGAGGTGTCGCCGGAGGTGAGGCTGCGGACAACGCCATCGATTCCAAGTACGACGGTAAACTTGAGTACTCCGAGCTCAGGACCATCCAGCGCGTCAGCGATACCGGAGAGGTCCAGGACGTGGTCGTCAGCCGCACCACCGAGCTCCGCATCCTCGACGAGAATACCGGCATCACCTATTCGCAGTACGACATCGCCTACGGTTCCATCCTCTACAAGAAGGACGGCGAGACCGTCAAGAAGGGCGACCGCATCTGCGAGTGGGATGCTTACAACGCCATCAACATCGTCGAGACCGCCGGTAAGGTCCGCTTCGAGAACATGATCGAAGGCGTCACCTACCGCGAGGAGATCGCTGATGAGTTCTCCGTCAACAGGGACAAGGTCATCATCGAGTCCCGCGACAAGACCAAGAACCCGACCATCCACATCGTGGACGAGAAGGGCGTCAGCATCAAGCAGTTCAACCTCCCGGTCGGTGCCCACGTCATGACCGAGGACGGCAGCATGGTCAATGTCGGTGACATCCTCATCAAGATCCCCCGCGCCATCGGCAAGTCTTCGGATATCACGGGCGGTCTGCCGCGCGTCACCGAGCTCTTCGAGGCCCGCAATCCTTCGAACCCCGCCATCATCGCCGAGATCAACGGCGAGATCATCATGGGCAAGGTCAAGAGGGGTAACCGCGAGATCGTGGTGAAGAACCGCACCGGTGCCGAGAAGCACTATCTCGTGCCTCTGACCAAACAGATCCTGGTCCAGGAGAACGACTATGTCAGGGCCGGTACCCGTCTCTCCGACGGTGGTATCTCCCCTACCGACATCCTCAATGTCCTCGGACCCGTCAAGGCCCAGGAGTACATCGTGAACGAGGTGCAGGCCGTCTACCGCCTCCAGGGCGTGAAGATCAACGACAAGCACTTCGAGATCATCGTGCGCCAGATGATGCGCAAGGTCGAGATCATGAACCCCGGCGACACCGAATTCCTCCAGGAGGAGCTCGTGGACAAGTGGGCTTTCATGGACGCCAACGACGCCATCTACGGCAAGTACTACGTGATGGATCCGGGCGATTCGCAGAAGTATGAGCAGGGCGACATCATCGGCGCCCGCGACATGCGCAACGAAAACGCCTCCCTCGAGCGTCACTCGCAGAAGATGATGGTCGTACGCGAGGCCTGCCCCGCCACCGCGAGGCTCGTCCTCCAGGGTATCACCCGTGCCGCCCTCCGCACCAACAGCTTCATCTCCGCGGCTTCCTTCCAGGAGACCACGAAGGTGCTCAGCGAGGCTGCGATCCGCGCAAGGGTCGACTATCTCGAAGGTCTGAAGGAGAACGTTATCTGCGGACACCTTATTCCCGCAGGTACCGGTCTCATCGACTATCAGGACATCATCGTCGGCCGTAAGGACGAGGTTGCACAGGACCTGAACGAACTCTAGCAGTCGTAATCATATGGGAGAGCCCCGGACCCGTTTCAGGTCCGGGGCTTTTTTTATACGGGCAAAATGATTATCTTAGCATGATTAATTTATGGTTATGAGAGATTTGTTGCTTTACAATACCCTGTCCCACCGCAAGGAGCTTTTCGTTCCGGTCAACCCGGGACACGTCGGGATGTATGTGTGCGGCCCCACCGTTTACGGTGACGCGCACCTCGGGCATGCCCGCCCGGGTGTCACTTACGACGTTCTCCAGAAGTTTTTCCGCCATCTCGGATACAAGGTCCGCTATGTAAGGAACATCACGGACGTTGGACACCTCGAGCACGATGCCGACGAGGGTGAGGACAAGATCGCGAAGAAGGCCAGGCTGGAGGAGCTCGAGCCCATGGAGGTGGTGCAGACCTATACCCTGCGCTACCACGAAGCCATGCGCCAGCTCAACGTCGCGCCGCCTTCGATCGAGCCCCGTGCTTCCGGGCACATCGTAGAGCAGATCGAAGCCGTAAAGCAGATCCTCGATTCCGGATACGCCTACATCAGCAACGGTTCGGTATATTTCGACGTGCAGAAATACAACGAGCAGCATCACTACGGCATCCTTTCGGGACGCAACCTTGACGCCACGCTCGAAGGCACGAGGGCGCTTGACGGACAGAGCGACAAGCACGCACCGTATGATTTCGCCCTCTGGAAGAAGGCTGAGCCCCAGCATATCATGAAATGGCCCTCCCCTTGGGGCGAAGGATTCCCGGGCTGGCACCTTGAGTGCTCCGTGATGGGTGAGAAATATCTCGGATACGAATTCGACATCCACGGAGGCGGAATGGACCTCATGTTCCCGCACCACGAGTGCGAAATCGCTCAGAACGTGGCCTCCAGAGGCACGCAGGGCGTGCATTACTGGGTCCACAACAACATGATCACCATCAACGGGCAGAAGATGGGCAAGTCGCTCGGCAACTTCATCACGCTTCCGGAGCTTTTCTCGGGCAATCATCCCAAGCTCGAGCAGGCATACGGCCCCATGACCGTGCGTTTCTTCATTCTCCAGGCCCATTACCGCGGGACGCTGGACTTCTCGAACGAGGCCCTGCAGGCCTCCGAGAAAGGCCTCAAGCGCATACTTCAGGGAGCTAAGGACCTCTACGCCATGGCCGGGCGGCAGATGCCGCGCTACGCCTACGGCGAGTATACGCCCGGCGTAGCGCCGGAGAGCTGCCCGGCCACCAACCCGGAGGTGAAGGCCGTCTTCGCGGGCGTCTACGACGCGCTCTGCGACGACCTGAACACCCCTACCGCCCTTTCGAACATCTTCGACGCCGTCCGCATCATCAACACCGCAAAGGACAGGAAGCTCAAGCTTTCCAAGGGTGACATCGACACCCTGGTGCAGATATTCGACGACATAGTGTTCGGCGTGCTCGGCCTCCAGGACGAGGAGGAGAGCGGCAAGGCCATGAAGACAATAGCGGGCCTGATGGATATGGTGCTGGAGTCCAGGGCCGCGGCGAAGGCCGCCAAGGACTGGACCACGAGCGACCATATCCGTGACGCCCTCGCCACACTCGGCATTAAAGTAAAGGACACCCAGGACGGGGCAGAATGGACACTGGAATGAAACTCATCAGCTGGAACGTCAACGGCCTTCGCGCCGTCGCAGGCAAGGGCTTCGCGGACGTTTTCGCGGAGCTTGACGCAGATTTCGTATGCCTTCAGGAGACCAAGTTGCAGGAGGGCCAGATCGACCTCGAGTTCCTTGGATACACTTCTTACTGGAACTATGCCGACAAGCCCGGCTACTCTGGTACCGCCATCTATACCAAGCATTTACCCCTGTCAGTCACACGCGGCATAGGCGTGGACGAACACGACCACGAAGGCCGCGTGCTCACCCTGGAGATGGAGGATTTCTATCTGGTCTGCGTGTATGTACCGAACTCCCAGGACGGACTGCGGAGGCTCGATTACCGCATGCGCTGGGAAGATGACTTCCGAGCCTACGTGTCCGGACTTGCTGCCCGCAAGGGCGTGGTCATCTGCGGAGACATGAATGTCGCGCACGAGGAGATTGACCTCAAGAATCCCACCACCAACCACTTCAATGCCGGATTCTCCGACGAGGAGCGCGCCAAGATGACCGAGCTCCTCGGAGCCGGTTTCGTCGACAGCTGGCGCTTCCAGCATCCCGAAGAAGTCAAGTATTCATGGTGGTCATACAGGATGCGCGCCCGCGAACGGAACGTCGGCTGGCGCATCGACTATTTCCTTGTCTCAGAAAACTTTAAGGAGCACATCATCTCTACCGACATCCTGAACGACATTTTCGGATCCGACCACTGCCCCGTCGAACTTATCCTCGGCGCTTGAGGGTCTGGTGGGCGTAGGAGAGGAGGCCGCAGAGTATCAGCATGATGGTCTGCGACTCGTGCGAGAGGGTGGCGAAGATGATACCCGTCTCGAAGGGTATGGCGTAGATTGTCTGCAGGGCTATGGCGACAATGTAATGGAAGGCTCCGAAACCGCCGGGAACCGGCACGATGCCGGCGACGCTGCCGACCAGCATGATGAACAGGGCGTCAACCAGGTTGAGTCCAAGGTCTTCCGGCAGCGCCTTGATAATCAGCCAGCTCATCATGAGGTACATGGACCATAGCAGGAGGGTAAGAAGGATGAACCAGCCTTTCCCCTTCATTTTAAGGAACGAGGAGAATCCCTGACCCAGACCGTGGAAGAATCCGGCAAGTCGCTCGAAGAAGCTTCCTTTCTGGGAAGAAGGGGCGGAATCATTACCGGAACGGTGACGACGCCTGGCCCAGACGGCCAGAAAAATGACTATCACCAGCAAGACCAGCGCCAGCAGCAGCTTCCATGGGCTGATACCCAGGCTGTCGGTGACGGGCCTGACTATCCTTTCGAAGAAGAAGGACCCGTACTGCTCTCCCCTGAAAACCAGCAGGACGAATATCAGCAGGCCAAGCATCAGGATGTCCCAGGCGCGTTCGAGCACGACTGTACCCAGCGCTTTCTCGAAGGGCATGCGGGGCGTCTGTACATAGCCGCAGCGGACGAACTCGCCGATATGCGGGATGGCAAGGTCGCACAGCCTGCCGATGGTGAATCCGTCATAGCAGTCGATCCGTTTGATATCAGGCTCAGCGGGAAGCAGGAGCAGGCGCCAGCGAAGCGACCTGATGACGAATGAGAGTGCTCCGGCGGCCATGGCCAGGACTACATACCCCCAGCGCGAGCTGCTGATGACGGTCCAGAACTCCTTCCAGTCCACGCCGCGGAAAGAGAACCACAGCAGCGCGACGGCCAGAAGCGCCCAGAAAGTGGACTTCAATATTTTGAGAGTCTTCTCGTCCATACCTCGCAAATATAGATATTTTTAACTAACTTTGCGTGATAAGGAATACTAAAATCTAAGCGGTATGAAATCCATCCTCGGCATCGGCAACGCACTGACGGACATCCTGGCCGTCCTGCCCGACGACACCCTCCTCAAGACCTTCCATCTCCCGCTGGGGAGCATGCAGCATGTGGACAGGGAGACCGGGGATTTGATCTGGAACAAGCTCAAGACGCTGGACATACACTATGTGGCCGGCGGTTCCGCCGCCAACACCATTTCCTGCACGGCCGTCTTCGGAATGCCCTCCGGCTTCATCGGCAAGATCGGCGACGACGAGCTCGGCCTGCTGTTCAAGAGCGACCAGGAGCAGTACGGCGTCAACACCCTGCTGCTCAAGAGCCCCAATCCCTCCGGTCGTTCCATGGTGTTCGTGAGCGGCGGCAATGCCGAACGCACTTTCGCAGTCTATCTCGGCGCCGCACTCGACTTCGTCCCCGAGGACCTGAAGCCCGAGTATTTCCAAGGGTACGATTATTTCCACATCGAAGGATACCTCGTCCAGAATCAGGCACTTGTCCGTAGGGCGGTGGAGATGGCCCGCGAGGCGGGCTGCATTATCTCCCTTGACATGGCCTCATACAATGTAGTCGAGTCGAACGGAGCGTTCCTCCACGACATCGTTGACAACTATGTAGATATAGTTTTCGCCAACGAGACCGAGTCCAAGGCGTTCACCAAGTTTGACGATCCGCACGAAGCGCTGGTCGAGATCTCCAAGCATAGCAGCATCGCGGTCGTCAAGGTCGGAAAGGACGGATCCTGGGTGCGCAGCGGTGAAGAGGAGCATTTCATCCAGCCATGGCCGGCCACTCCCCTCGACGCCACTGGCGCGGGAGACACCTACGCCGCAGGATTCCTCTACGCGCATGCCCTCGGCATGCCGCTCAAGGTCTGCGGCGAAGTCGGTTCGATCATCGCAGCCAAGGTCGTGGAGGTCATCGGCACCAAGATCGACATCCCACGCTGGAGGGATGCCAAGAAAGAGATCCGCGAACTCATTGCCGCCAACGGCGGCCAAATGGAGACGATTTAACCATGTTCATCACAGACTTCCTCAGGAACCGCGCGCTGAAGAAACACCGCAGCCAGGTCCACACCAACATCACCCCCCTGAAGGACATCCGCACCGCGGTGGCCTTCATCGACGTGGAGGACACGTCGTTCGACGAATGCAAGAAGGACATCATGGCCTTCTACCGCGACAACGGCATCAAGGGTGAGATATTCTTCTTCGATTTCCGCAAGATCGGGGAGGCCGAACGCCTCATCACCAGCATCACCAACACCGTGCTGAAGAAGGACCTCAACTTCTACGGCAAGCCGGCGAGGGAGAAACTCGACCTGATGCTCGAGGCCAAGCCCGACCTCTTCATCTCCCTGATAAACAAGGACGACTATCCCATCCAGTACATGGCCACCTGCTGCGAGGCGAAATTCAAGATCGGCCGCAAGCAGCTGCCCGGAGACATCTTCGACCTGGTGATAACCGACCAGGAGAATCCCGAGGGCAAGTCCATGCCGGAGGACGAGATCTTCAAGTCGGTCAAGGAGTTCCTCGCCAAGATCAAATAAGGGATGGGCTTCATCAAGGACATAATCGTAGCCGTCAAGGGCTTCGCCATGGGCGCAGCCAACGTGGTTCCCGGAGTCTCAGGAGGCACGATAGCACTTGTATCCGGTATTTACGAAGAGTTGGTCGGCGCACTTGACGCAGTCATGAGCCCCGCCCCGTGGAAGGCCTTCTTCAAAGGACGCTTCAAGGAGTTCTGGAGCCTCGTCCACGGGCGTTTCCTTCTCTGGCTGGCCATCGGCGTCATCCTCAGCATCTTCACCCTTGCCAAGATCATCGAACACCAGCTGCAGTATCACCCCATACTTGTCTGGGCATTCTTCTTCGGACTCATCCTCGCCTCGGCATTCTACATGTTCCGGGACATCAAGGGCTGGAAACTGCGGGACGTCCTGTTCACCGTCGGCGGCGTCATCCTGGGCCTCGTCGTGTGCACCCTCTCCCCCACCACCACGCCGGACTCGATGTGGTTCATCTTCATCTGCGGAGCGATAGCCGTCTGCACGATGATCCTCCCGGGCATATCCGGCAGCTTCATCCTGGTGATACTGGGCAAATATGACTACATCATGAGCGCCGTCAGCAACATGGACATCCCCGTGCTTATCGTGTTCGCATTCGGCTGCGCCGTGGGCATCCTCGCCTTCGCGAAGTTCCTCAACTGGCTGCTGGCCAGGTGGGAACGCCAGACCATGCTCGTGCTTTTGGGCTTCGTACTGGGCTCGCTCGTCAAGGTCTGGCCGTGGAACGACCTTGACTCATGCGCCCACGCCCAGCTGCTTCGCAGCGACCTCCTGCCCGCCGAGATGCTCGAGTCCGGCAGCAGCGCCGACGCCTACAACGTCCTGACCGGCCTGGGAGAAACCCTGGACAGGCAGGTCCCGGGCGCCATCCTCTGGTGTGTC
>JAFYZE010000245.1 GCA_017548805.1 Bacteroidales bacterium | reverse complement strand
TTGGACTGCAGTCCGCGCATGTCCTCCCCGTCAAGCTTGTCCGGCCAGCGGCGTCCGTACTTGGAGCACATCTTGATGAAGTTGTACGCGGTGTCGTAGCCCTGGAAGGCGAACGGCCCCGGTTCGGCGTTGAAGAGCGCCCTGTACTTCATGAGGAAACGCTGTACGGCAGGGGAATCGTAGTCCACGAAATATGAGATGGATACGTGGAGGTTGGCGTTGTGGAGATACTCCACCTCGATGGTGTCGAAGGAACGGATCTTTGAGATGCTGTAGAGCACCACATTGTCCCTGCGGTTGCCCCTGAGGGCCAGGCGGTTGGCGTTGCGGACCACGTCATTGACGAAAGCCTCGCTCTCGGAAGCCACTATCAGGCGGATGCTGCGTCCGGATTCCGGGCTCTCAATGCTGTTGGACAGGTTGCGGCCTTCCAGGGGTCCGTAAGTGATGGTACTGTACTGGATTCCCGACTCCTGCATCTTCTCGACTATGACGTTAGCAGCAGCCGTCCTGGTGGCGTTCTTCTCGACGAGGAGCACCACGCGGTCGCCGGGGCGGTACTCTTCGGCGAGCCAGTTCACAAGGTCCTCGCTCTGGTTCTCGGAGGAACTGGGAGCCTGGATGAGGTTGCCGTATACTCTGGCCAGTTCTACTGCCTTGGGCTCAAGGGGAGAGACGATCGGAGTGCCCGAAGGGCTGATCTTGAGGGTTCCGGAGAGGTCTGCTGTGGAAATGGGGCCGATGACGACATCGCACGATCCGAGTTTCTCGGCCGTGACGGGGATGTTGCCGCCGACCGCGTCATAGACGCTGAGGTCGACGTTGATACCCTCCGACTTGAGGTCACGGGCCGCCATGAGGACGCCGCTGTAGAACTCGAGGTTGTTCTCGTTGGGGGACTTGGCTGCGTTGAAGGGCATGATCAGCGCTGCGGTGACGTCCTTCTTGCCGGTATAGAGGAACTCCTCGGCCTTCTCGGAGATGGCTTCACCTATGGTCTCGAAGATGTTCTTGGGCTTGTCCTCCTTTTCCTCTTCAGCCTCAGCGATGTCTTCTTCTACGATGGCGGGAATCTCCTCAACCACCTCCGCGCCTGCGGGAGGGATGCGTAGCTTCTGCTTGCGTGACAGCTGGGGCGAAGTCATGCCGTTGGCACGCATGATGGCTTCCTTGCTGACTCCGTATTTCTTGGCGATGGCGCCGAGGTCCTCGTACCACTTGACGGTGTGGATGATATAGTCGCCCGGCTGTGCGGCCGGGGCGGTCGTCACGGTATTGGAAGGCGCTGCCTGGGCCGGAGAAGTCTCCTCTGCGCCGGGGGCGTTCTCCACGTAGGGGATGTGCAGGATCTGGTATGTCTTCAGGCCTTCGGTCTCAAGCTTGAGGGTGGGATTGGCGTCATAGATGTCCTGGAGGGACACGCCGTAAGCCTTGGCGATGGAGAAGAGCGTCTGGCGCTCCAGCACCACATGCGAATAATACAGCTTACCATTCTCCCTGACCTTGTCCTTGGAAATGGTCACGGGCGTGGCCTTGTATTCGGTGTTCTGCGCGCCCAGGGGACCCGCTCCGAGGAGCAGGACCGCCGCAAGGCAGATCATGACAAGCTTTTTCATAACTTCGTCCTGTTTAACGATCCTGCAAAGTCCGTGAGGTCTTCGGCGAACTTTGCCCAGCTCAGGCGCTTTTTCTCCTCCCGGATGTGCTCGATGCAGTATTTCCGGATGGCGCTGTTGCTGAAATAATTCTCGATCTCCCGGCGTATGGCCTCGGGAGTGACTTCCTCGGCTACAAGACCCGTGCCCCGCTCGCCGATGGTCTCGGTGAGACCTCCAACGGCGGTGACGATCATGGGCACTTCGAAATGGTAAGAAACTGAGCTGATGCCGCTCTGGGTGGCGCTCCGGTAGGGGAGCACGGTGACATCGGCCGCCGAGAAATATTTCTTGACCTCGGAGTCCTTGATGTATTGGGGGAAAACCTTGATCCTGTCCTTGCCCGGGCTCGCGTCGATGAGCTCCTGGTAGGGAGCGAACGAACCGTAGGGCTCTCCGGCGATGATGAGCTGGTAGTCCTCCCCGAGCCCGTCGAAGGCCTTGAGAAGGATGTCAAGCCCCTTGTATTTCCGTATAAGGCCGAAGAAAAGGATATTCTTTTTGCCTGGCTCGAGCCCGAGGGCCTTCTCCGCCTCCCCGCGCGGGATGCGCTCGCCGAAATGCGAATAGAGGGGATGGGGCATGATGGTGCGGGGCTTGCCGGTGCCGAATGACTGCAGGTCCCTGTCGACTTCCGAGCACATGCTTACGAAGCCGTCGCAGCCGGACAGGAAAAACTTCGTGAACGGCCTGTCGAAGAAGCGGGGCTCGTGGGGTACGACGTTGTCCAGGATGGCCACGACCTTGCATTTGTCCTTCATCCGCCTGGCGACGTATCCGAGCGAAGGAGCGAACCACGACATCCAGTACCTCATGACGAGGAGGTCGGGGTCCCAGGCGCGTATGGCGCGGGCCGTGCGGCCGTAGGAGAACGGGCAAGCCGTATCCAGGAGTGCTTGCGACTCTATGGATACGGCTTCGTCGTCGGGTGTCACATACTGTGTCTTCCCCGGGAAAAGGAGGTCGGGATACTGCCTCTTGAAGTTGAAGGCCTTGACATCGTGATGCCTGCCCAGTTCTTCAAACAGGTTGGCGTTAAACTGGGCGATCCCTCCTCGGTACGGGTAGAAGCAAGACAGTATGGCTATTTTCAAGGCTAGTTGTTCTCGTTCTTGGTCCTGACGTATTCGGCGTTGAGACCCTCGATCAGGATGTCGGTGATGTCGAGGTTGGGATCGCCTGCTACGATAGGCTGGGGAAGGATGTCGCCCTGGGTGGCGATGATGAGGGCATACTGCTTGTCCTCGTTGAACTTGTCGATGTACTCCTTGATGGCGTTGGCGATCTGGTTCATGGTGACAGCCTGCTCTTCAGCGACCTCCTGCTGCTTCTGGTTGTAGTATGTCTGGAAGTCGTTCTGCTGCTTGACGAGCTTCTCGTTCTGGGCCTCGGCCGTGGAACGGGTGAGAAGGCCCTTGTCGATCTTCTCCTGGAAAGCGTTGACGTCGCTCTGGAGCTTGTTGCCCCTGCGGGTGACCTCCTGCTCTATGCTCTGGACCTTGGTCTGGAGGATGCTGCCGAGATCGTTGGCCATGTCGTATTCGTTCATGACCCTGTCAAGGTTGAAGTATACGATGGAGCCCTTGGGGGCGGAATTGTCGGTCTGCTCTTCGTTGTTGGCTTCCGCTGCGGGAGTGGTCGTCGTCTGGCAGGAATTGAGTGTAGCGATGCCGGCCATGACGGCCAGAACGCTGAGGATCAAAGTAGTTTTCTTCATTTTTATGACGTTGTATTATTGTTTCGCAAAGTGCAAAAATAATCAAAAAATCTTGATCTTCGAAAGATATGCCCCAATAGTTTTCTCCAGACCCATGTAGAGCGCGTCGGAAATGAGGGCGTGGCCTATGGAAACCTCGTCAGTCCAGGGTATGGTGCGGATGAAATACTCGAGGTTGTCGAGGTTGAGGTCGTGGCCGGCGTTGAGGCCCAGGCCGAGCTCGCGGACCCTCTCGGCACAGCGGAGGTAGTCGGCGATGGCGGCCTCCGGTCCCTGCGGGTACATTTCGGCGTAAGCCGCTGTGTACATTTCGACGCGGTCCGCGCCGCAAGCGGCGGCGCCTTCTGCCATGCGCGGGTCGGGGTCGATGAATATCGAGGTGCGGATGCCCTTGGACTTGAACAGGGCACAGATGTCCGTCAGGAACTCTTTATGGGCAATGGTGTCCCAGCCGGCATTTGAGGTGATGGCGTCGTGCGCGTCGGGGACGAGCGTGACCTGGTCCGGGACGACTTCGCACACCAGGTCGATGAAGGATCCGATGGGATTGCCCTCGATGTTGAACTCAGTGGTGATCGCGGGGCGGATGAGCCGGACGTCCGAATAGCGGATGTGCCGCTCGTCCGGACGGGGGTGTACGGTGATACCTTCCGCGCCGAAACTCTCGCAGTCCCTGGCGGCCTTCTCCACGTCCGGGAGATTGCCTCCGCGGGCATTGCGGAGGGTGGCTATCTTATTTATGTTGACGCTGAGTCTTGTCATGTTCCAATCATTTAAGTTTCAGCCGGCAAACCTGCCGGCGGCGCAACAAAAATAGTCAATAATTTCAAAGTTTTCGAATAAAGTCTTAATTTTGACGTTCCAATCAAAGTTATGAGACTAGCGCTGTATATCAAAAAACGTTCCCTCGCCGGAGACGCCCGCATCGACGGGCTCCGCGAGGCGCTGAAGGCCGGGGGCTGCGAGCTCTACGACGTCCGTGAAGCGGAGGATATCCTCCCCGGCACCGACGCCCTCCTGAGCCTCGGCGGCGACGGCACTTTCCTGTCCGCGGCGCGCCTTGTCGGAGACTCCGGCGTGCCGGTCCTGGGCGTCAATTTCGGCCGCCTCGGCTTCCTCTCCGAGTACAAGCCCGAGGAGGTCGTGGCGCCGCTGCTCTCGGGTGCATATACCGTCGAGAGCCGCTCCCTCCTCCGCACGGAGGTGAAGGACGGCGGACTGACGGACATCTCGCTCAACGAGATGACGGTCCACCGCAAGGGCGCGGCCATGCTCGGCGTGGACGTCACCATCGACGGAGAGTCGCTGCCCACCTGCTGGGCCGACGGCTTCCTGGTGGCCACCAGTTCGGGCTCGACCGCCTATTCGCTCAGCGTCGGCGGCCCCATCTGCCTGCCCGAGACCCGCGTCCTCATCCTCGCCCCCATCGCTCCGCACAACCTCAACATACGTCCTATAGTAGTCCCGGAGACTTCCGTCGTGGAGCTTTCCTTCCGTTCCAGGGACCTGGAGATCATGGCCACTATGGACAACCGCAACCTCGTCCTGCCCGTTTCATCCAGGATTTCCGTGTCGGTGGCACAGTTTTCGCTTAAGACGATACGCCTCGACAGGTCAAACTTCATCCATGCCCTCAAGAGCAAGCTCTTCTGGGGTGAGGATGTCAGAAACTTATAGAATGGAAGAGGAAAAGAAGATTCCCACCCACGTGTCCATCATAATGGACGGCAACGGCAGATGGGCCCGCGAAAGGGGCCGCGAACGCGTCTTCGGACATTTCGAAGGCGTCGAAAGCGTGCGCGCCTGCACCGAGGCCGCAGTCGAGGCAGGAGTGCGCTACCTGTCGCTGTTCGCCTTCTCGGAGGAGAACTGGGGCCGCCCCGACAGCGAGGTCGACGCCCTGATGAAGCTGATGTTCAAGTCGATGGTGGAGGAGTTCACGACCTTTATGGAGAACCGTGTCCGCTTCGTCGTCCTCGGCAACCGCGCGAGGCTTTCCGACACCCTCAACGCGGCCATCGACGACATGATGGACAAGACAGCCTCCAACGACCGTCTTACCCTCATCCTATTCCTCAGCTACAGCGGCAAATGGGACATCCTCCAGGCCGCCAAGTCCATCGCCAGGGAGTATGCTTCCTGCCCGGAAAAGATTGACGGACTTGACTTTGCGGACATCGACTCGCGCCTGGTGACGGCCGGCATCCCAGACCCCGACCTCATTATCAGGACCTCCGGCGAGCAGCGCCTGAGCAACTACCTGCTGTGGCAGGGCGCATACTCCGAGTTCCTGTTCAGCCCCCTGCTGTGGCCTGATTTCCGCAAGGAAGCGTTCTTCTCCGCCCTGGAAGAGTTCGCAAAGCGGGACAGACGGTATGGTAAAGTCAAATAATTGGCGTATATTTGCGGATTGTTAGATGAAGATTCGATTGATGAGACATATAAGGATAGCCACCCTGCTTCTGACGCTGCTCGTGCCTTTCACGGTCCGGGCACAGGAGCCGGAAGGCATCGTGATAGATTACAACAATCCCCAGAAGTATGTCATCGCGGGCATCACCGTCGATGGCAATACCACGTACAGCGACTCGCAGGTCATCTCCGCTTCCGGC
Organism: Bacteroidales bacterium; assembly: GCA_017548805.1. Next base: position 656 of record JAFYZE010000245.1, on the reverse strand, counting down.
ATGCAGACGGGTGTGACTGTCACCGTGCCTGGTGAGGACATTTCCGCCATAGTCACCCGTCTCTGGCTCCAGCGCTATTTCGAGGACGTGGCCGTCAGCATCGACAGCCTCAATGCCTCGCGCGATTCCGCCTGGTTCAAGATCACCATACTCGAGCGTCCCAGGATGTCCCGCTGGACCTTCACCGGTGTGAAGAGCGGCGAGAAGAAGGACATCGAGGAGCGCCTGAATTTCCGCCGCGGCGGCGAGTTCTCCGACTATGTGTCCAAGACCTCCTCTGACATCATCAAGAGGTTTTATGCAGAGAAGGGCTTCATCAATACCGTCGTCACGCCTCAGGTGACGCGCGACTCCCTCGTCCGCGGCGCCGTGCGCGTCAACTTCGACGTCGACAGGGGAGAGCGCATCCGCATCAAGACCATCAACTTCATCGGCAACGAGGACGTCAAGGAGTACAAGATCGCCAAGCAGATGAAGAAGACCAAGTCGAACAAGTACTACAACTTCTTCCACAGCAAGAAATTCAACAGCAAGGAGTTCGAGAACGACAAGGTCGCCGCGATCAGCGCCTTCAACGAAGCCGGCTACCGCGACGCCCGCCTGGTCCGCGATTCCGTGTACTACGTGGACCACAACCGCCTGGGCATCGACCTCGT
>JAFYZE010000244.1 GCA_017548805.1 Bacteroidales bacterium | reverse complement strand
GTCAGCAACTCTTGGAGCCGGTAGGAGAAATGCCCCGCCTGGACATGCGAACCACCGACATGCCAGATGTTTACACTGCGGCCGGATCCCGCCATAAGCGAGTCCAGCAGGCCGTAGAAGCGGTCCTGGGCTTCCCGCGAGCCGGGGAAGTGAAGCCCTGCCCTGTCCATGTGGACGCAGGACGGCTGCGGCGCGATCTCCGTCCTCGGGAGCTCCTGGGCGGGCATGGCAGCGCAGAGGAGCGCCGCCAGGACGGAGATGGTCAGTCTCTTATTCTTCATAGTGTGTCAGTTTGTAGTAGTCGTAATAGAGCATGATGGTGTCGAATAGCATGTCGCCCATCTTCTCCGCCCCTTTCTTGGTGAAGTGAACGTAGTCGGAATTGGCCAGAGGGGGACTCTGTATCACCCACTGCGCCATGGAGTTCTGTCCTCCCATCGCCTCATACATGTCCCAGAATGCGGCACCTGACTTGTTCACATTGGTGCGCAGCGAATCCACGAAGGCCGGCAGATGCCTGTATGTCTGCATCTTGCCCTGTATGGTTGTGGACATGTCGGAAGGACCGATGAAGAGTATCCTGGCTTCCGGAGCCTGTTCCTTGAGGTATGCGATCTGTCTCGATACATCCTTGCAGTAGTCGGATATCTTGTCCTCCCTCCGTGTGAACGGGACGACGTTGCCGCCATACTGGAGTATGATCAGGCGGACATTCTCGGAGTTGTAATAGTCAGCGAGTTGTTCCGCTCTGATGCCTGTGAACATGGTGCCGTCGCAGCCCCTCATCGGGACATTGTCGAGCGCCACACCCGTTTCGCGGTCAAGCATCACTCCATAGATGTCGTGGCTTCCGGAGTGGGTGATGCTGATCCGTTCGGTACTGTCGGGGAGCTCGAAACGGACATGCCGGATGTCCGCCATCGCTTCGTAGCGCTGCGTGGAGTCCTTGCAGCGTATCGTCAGGTCCCCTCCTGAGGAGAGGAATGTCAGGCGGTTGAAATATCGGCTCGGGCCGTGATTGCTCTTGACGGGGAAGAAGGTCGTGACGACGGTGGTGTCGTAATGGCTCTTCTGTGCCATGGCGCCGTAACGGCCGGCGGCGCCGCGCATCTCGGCCGGGCCGTAGGCCAGGTATCGGCGCGGCGCTGCCGAGCTTGCCTCGGATATGCTGAGGTTGTAGTACTCGTCCAGAACGGGCAGCAGGCCGGGGCCGCCTCCACCGAAGCGCGTCTGGAGGCTGTCGCGCAGCACGTTGCTGATACGGTCCTCCTCGATCTGCGAGTCTCCGTAATGCACGATGCGCATCCGGTGGCTGACGGCGCTGTCAAGTGCATTGAAGAAACTGTCGAGATAGCCGATGCTGTCTCCGGGGAAATAGATGCGGGCGGGATTGTCCTTGAAATACTCCAGGAAGTCGTTCTTCCTGGCCTCCCTAATGGCTGCCATGCGCCTGGCCAGAAGCTCCTCCGGGCTTTCGCCGGCCGGCTCGTCGCCTGTCAGGATCTCCGCGAGGGAAGGGAAATTGAGAGTTATAGGGCCAAAGGCGATGCCGTCCCGGGGGAAGAAACGGCAGAGCAGTGCAAGCGCTGCGATGGTTGACAGTATGAAGAGAAGAACGCTGCGGGACCTCATTTCGTCAATCCTTATCTTTCCATACTTTCAGGTACTCCTGCAGTGCCCACATCTCGTCGCGGTATTTCGCGGCAGCGTTGAAATCGAGTTCCGCGGCGGACTTCTTCATGCGCCGGCGGTCCTCTTCGACCATCTTCTCCACCATCTCGCGCGTCATGGAACGAATGACCGGGTCCTGAAGGACTGCGGCCAGGTCGGCCTTGACGTATCCGTCGACATAGGCGGTCTTCTCCTCGCGGCGCGAGTCGAGGCCGAGGTCGACGGACACCGTGCCGCGGCCAAGTTCCGACGGGTCGGGTATGTATGTCGGGCCTTCCCAGGAGTTCGGGGCGCTGAGGCGGTTGAGGCCGTTTGTGAGACGGACCTTTCCGTCCCGGCCGCTGAGTTCGGAGGCAAGGATATTGTGCTTGACCTCCACCTGCTCCGGGGTGATATGATGCAATTCATTGTATTCCATCTGCTTGGCCCTTCTGCGGTTGGTCTCGCGTATGGTCTCGTCCATCGATTTGGTGATGGAGTCCGCGTACATTATGACCAGGCCGTTGACATTGCGCGCAGCGCGGCCTGCAGTCTGCGTCAGAGCGCGCCCTGTCCGCAGGAAGCCTTCCTTGTCGGCGTCGAGGATGGCTACGAGGGATACTGACGGGATGTCAAGTCCTTCGCGGAGCAGGTTGACGCCCACCAGGACGTCGAACAGCCCGTTCTTAAAGTCCTCGATAATCTCCACGCGCTCAGTTGTGTCCACATCGGAGTGGATGTAACGGCATCGTATTCCGATCTTTGCCAGGTACTCGTAGAGCTCCTCCGCCATGCGTTTGGTAAGGGTGGTGACGAGCACGCGCTCGTCACGTTCGGCCCGGACACGGATTTCCTCCACGAGGTCGTCCACCTGGTTCTCGATGGGGCGCACCTCGATGGGAGGGTCCAGCAGGCCGGTAGGTCTGACGACCTGCTCCACGACGAGTCCTTCGGACTTGCGCAGCTCGTACTCGGCAGGCGTGGCGCTGACATAGACCTTCTGGCCGGTCACGGCCTCGAACTCGTCGAAGGTCAGCGGCCTGTTGTCGGCGGCTGCGGGCAGGCGGAAGCCATATTCGACGAGTATGGACTTGCGCGAATGGTCGCCGCCGAACATGGCATGGATCTGCGGCAGGGTCACGTGGCTCTCGTCTATGAAAGTAATGAAATCGTCGGGGAAATAGTCGATCAGGCAGAACGGCCTCTGGCCGGGCTTGCGCCCATCGAAATATCTGGAATAATTCTCGATGCCGGGGCAATATCCCATTTCCTTAATCATCTCGAGATCATACTCGACACGCTGCTTCAACCGCTTGGCCTCCAGGTTTTTGCCTATGCTCTCGAAATAGTCGAGCTGGAGCTTGAGGTCATCCTGGATATGGCTGACCGCCGCTATGCCGCGTTCCTTGGTGGTCACGAAATTGTTGGCGGGATAGATGGATATCTCGTCCACTTCCTCGATCCTGGCGCCCGTGACGGGGTCGATGACCGATATGCTCTCCACTTCATCTCCGAAGAACTCTATGCGCATGGCATTGTCCGCACCGCTGAGATAGACATCCACCGTGTCGCCGCGTACGCGGAAGGTGCCGCGCTTGAATTCGACCTCGGTGCGGGAATACAGGGCATCCACGAGCTGGTACAGCAGCCGTGTGAGGCTGCGCTGCTCACCTTTCCTGACCACTACCGTCTGCTCGTGGAAATCGTCAGGATTGCCAATGCCGTAAAGGCAGGATACACTGGAGATGACGATGACGTCGCGCCGCCCGCTCAGCAGGGCGCTGGCGGCGCTCAGGCGCAGCTTCTCTATCTGGTCGTTGATGCTGAGGTCCTTCTCGATGTAAGTGTCGCTGTTCGGGAGATACGCCTCCGGCTGGTAATAGTCGTAATAGGAGACGAAATACTCGACGGCGTTGTCGGGGAAGAAAGACTTGAATTCGCCGTAAAGCTGTGCAGCAAGCGTCTTGTTGTGACTAAGGATGAGTGTGGGACGCTGGAGACGCTCGATGACGTTGGCCATCGTGAAAGTCTTGCCGGAGCCCGTAACGCCGAGCAGCGTGACATCCGTCACGCCGTCATTGAGGGCCGAGCAGAGCTGGTCGATGGCCTCCGGCTGGTCTCCGGAGGGCTTGAAGGGCGACTGTATCCTGAACTTCATCCGTGTCTC
>JAFYZE010000243.1 GCA_017548805.1 Bacteroidales bacterium | reverse complement strand
CTATGATTTTGGAGATTTTCGGTTTCTTGAGCATGTCCGCCATCGATATCCTCGATATCCTGATGGTGGCGGTCATCCTGTTCGTCCTGTTCAGGTGGATCAGGGGGTCGTCGGCCATGAACATTTTCCTGGCCATCATCCTCCTTCTCATAGTGCGCGTGATCGTCGGGTCGCTGAACATGAAGCTGATGACCTCGCTGATGAACACGCTGTTCGATGTGGGGCTTCTGGCGCTCATCATCATTTTCCAGCCGGAGATCAGGCATTTCCTGATCAAGCTCGGAGGCGGCTCGAGCTGGTGGAGCAGGGTTATCGGCAAGATCGTCGAGGGCAGGGGCTCCAACGTCGAGGAGAAGGCCGTCGAGGAGATCGTAGAGGCCTGCCGGGTGATGGGGGAGCAGAAGACAGGCGCCCTCATTGTCATCCCCGGAATGGATTCGCTGCAGTACATCGTCGAGACGGGCGACAGGCTGGACGCCATGGTGAGCCGCCGGCTCATACTCAATCTTTTCTTCAAGAATTCCCCGCTCCATGACGGAGCGATGATAGTGCGCGGCGACCGCATCGTGGCGGCCCGCTGCACCCTTCCGATCACTTCACGCACCGACATTCCTGCCAGCTTTGGCATGCGCCACAAGGCCGCCATCGGCATCACCGAGGAGAGCGATGCCACCGTGGTGGTAGTCTCCGAGGAGACCGGCAACATCTCTTATGTCAAGGAAGGCAAGCTCCGTGTCATGGACAATATCTATGAGCTTAAACTGCTGCTCAGCCCTACGCTGGGCAAGGAAGAACCTAAAGCGTGATGGCCATCGACAGCAGACTGGAGGAGAAACTGGGATTTGACCGCGTCCGGAAGATCATCGCGGACCGCTGCAGCACAGACTATGCTGCGGACCGCGTCGCGTCCGAGCAGTTCTCCACCGATCCTGGGACCATCCGCCACAGGCTCCTGCTGACCGACGAGATGCGTCTCATCGTGATGTTCGAGGAGTCTTTTCCCACTACAGGATATATCGATGCCCTGCCTTTCCTGAAGCCGTTGCTGAAGGACGGATACAGCATCGACCTTCTTTCGGTAGGGAAGTTGAGGACCATGATTGGAACGCTGACCAAGGTGTCTTCGTTCTTCGCCGGCATGAAGGACGGCATCTATCCCAACCTCAAGAGGATGGCGTCCAGGGTGGGCAATTTCCGCGACGTCCAGAAGCGGATAGACTCCATCATCGACCGTTACGGAGAGATGAAGGACACGGCGTCCGATGCTCTCTACGATATACGCAAACGCCTGAAGGACAAGGAGTCCGCGATTTCGCGGCGCGCTGCGGCGATACTGCGCAAGGCGCAGGAGGACGGCGTCGTCGAAGCCGACGCCTCCGTCAACGTCCGCGACGGCAAGTTCCTCATCCCCGTCGCGGCGTCATCCAAGCGCCGGCTGCAGGGATTCGTCCATGACGAGTCCGCTTCCGGCAAGACCGTGTTCATCGAGCCGGTCGAGATCATCGAGATGGAGAACGAGATCAGTTCGCTGCGTTTCGACGAGGCGAGGGAGATTTCCCGCATCCTGTACGAGTTCAGCGAGCAGATCAGGCCTTATGTGCCGGACCTCATCGAGGCGGCGACTTTCCTTGGCGAGATAGATTTCATCATGGCCAAGGCCCAGACCGCCCTGGACTTCATCGCCGGCATGCCGGTGATCTCGGCGGACGGCGCGCTGCAGCTCCGCAAGGCGCGCCACCCCCTTCTTGAGCGTGCGCTCAAGAAGGAATCCAAGGCCATCGTCCCGCTGACGATGAAACTGACCCCGGAAAAGCACATCCTGGTCATATCCGGCCCCAACGCAGGCGGCAAGTCCGTCTGCCTCAAGACCGCAGGCTTGCTCCAGTACATGTTCCAGTGGGGCATGCTGATCCCGACCTCGGAGACTTCCGAGCTGCCGGTGTTCAAGCGCATCATGGTCAGCATTGGCGACGACCAGTCCATTGACAACGACCTTTCCACATACAGCTCCTTCCTGACTGACATGAAGGAGATGCTGGCGACGGCGGACAGCGAGACCCTCGTGCTGATCGACGAGTTCGGCTCCGGCACGGAGCCCACCGCCGGCGGCGCCATCGCCGAGGCTATACTCGGCGAACTGGACCGCCGCGGCGTCTACGCCGTCATCACGACCCACTACACCAACCTCAAGCTGTACGCCGCTGCGGGTGACAACGGCGCGACGAACGGCGCGATGCTGTTCGACGCGCAGAACATCGCCCCGCTGTTCCAGCTCGAGATGGGTCTCCCCGGCAATTCTTTCGCCTTCGAGCTGGCCCGCAAGATGGGCCTCCCCGAGGCCATTGTGCGGGACGCCGAAGACCGCGCCGGCGAGGAGTTCGTGGGCATCGAGCGCAACCTGCGCCAGATAGCCCGCAACCGCCGCGTACTGGACCAGAAGCTCCAGAAGGTCAAGGTCGCGGACCGTACCCTGGAAGGCTTAACTGGCAAATATCAGAAGGAGCTCCAGGACCTCCAGCAGCAGCGCAAGGACATCCTTGCCGAGGCCCGCAAGGAGGCCGAGGAGATCATCAAGGGGGCCAACAAGCAGGTCGAGACCACCATCCGCACCATTAAGGAGGCGCAGGCCGAGAAGTCGCAGACCCAGGAGGCGCGCAAGGAGTTGCAGGGATTCATCGCCGCGCTCGAGGAGCGCAAGACCCGCCAGCAGCGTGAGCGCGACGCCTATATCGAGGTTAAGCTTGAGCAACTGGGAAAGCGTCAGGAGAAGGAAAAAGTAATGAAAGCGCGGCGCGCGGCTGCCTCCGACGGCGGCGCGCAGGAGCGCGAGGCTGCTGAGGCGCGCCGCCTCGAGGCCTTCCGCACCGCCCCGCTCAAGGCGGGCGAGAAGGTTCGCGTCAAGGACAACGGCATGGTCGGCGAGGTGACCAAGGTCTCCGCCAAGGCCGTCACCCTAGCCGTCGGCAACCTTAGCACAAAGATGCCCCTGGACCGCGTGGAACGCATATCTTCCAACGAGTTCAAGGCGGCGTCAAAAGAGGCCGCGAGACCCGTGCAGCAGCGCGAGGACCCGTCCATAACAGCCCGCAAGCTCAATTTCCGCTCGGAGCTTGACATCCGCGGCGAGCGCCTTAGCGATGCCCTTGATATCGTCACGCACTACGTCGACGACGCGATGATGCTGGGCATGGGCTCCGTGCGTATCATCCACGGCAAGGGTACGGGCGTGCTGCGCGAAGAGATACAGAAATACCTCAGGACCATTCCAGGCGTCAGCTGCCATGACGAGCACATACAGTTCGGCGGCAGCGGAGTGACGGTTGTGGAGTTCGAGTGAGGGACGACATAGGCTATGGAGACTTCAAGGATGAAAATAGGACGCATG
>JAFYZE010000242.1 GCA_017548805.1 Bacteroidales bacterium | reverse complement strand
CTCGACCGCATGAAGGGCCGCAGCGACGACATGATCATCCTCAAGGGCGTCAACATCTTCCCGATCCAGATCGAGACCATCCTGATGCAGTTCCAGGAGCTTGCCTCCGACTACCTCATCACCCTCGAGACTGTGGACGGCAATGACGCCATGACCGTCGATGTGGAGATGAAAGACCTCTACATCGATGACTACAGCAAGCTCCAGGCTCTCAGCCGGGAGATTACCCGCCAGCTGCGTGACGAGATCCTCATCACTCCGAAGGTCCGTCTGGTTCCCAAGAACTCCCTCCCGAAGAGCGAGGGCAAGGCTGTGCGTGTCGTTGATACCAGAAAGAAATATTAAAACCCTACAACTATGACAGTCCATCAACTTTCCGTCTTCATCGAGAACAAGTCGGGCACCCTCGTGAAGGTGCTCCAGCTTCTCAAGCAGGAGAACATCCAGCTGATCGCCTCCACCATCGCTGATACCGCCGACTATGGTATCTGCCGTATCATCTGCTCCCAGCCTGAAAAGGCCTACAACGTCCTCAAGGAAGCCGGTGTGGCCGTCTCGCTTTGCGAAGTTTTCGCCGTCGAGCTCGACGACCGTCCGGGAAAGGCTGCCGATGCCATCGAGATCTTCGCCGGCGAGGGCATCAGCATCGCCTACCTCTACTCCTTCCTGCTCAACGGCAAGGGAGTCCTCATCTTCCGTACGGACAATGCCGAGAAAGCCGCCGACATCATCTCCGCCAACCGCCTGAATGTCATCGAGGAGAAGGATCTCTCCAGGCTCCTGTAGCCGAAGATCCGGTTTTGACTGAAAAGCGCGGGTTCCGTTCAGGAATCCGCGCTTTTGGATTTAGTCTATTTCACCGGTTTGAGCCGTAGGATTCCGATGGAGTTCTCCGGCATTGTGAATTCGAAGGACTTCTGGACGGTACCGAGGGCCTTGGTGTGCGGAACGACGGCTTCTGTGTACTTCACCCTGCGGCCGAAGCGGAAGGCCTGGCCGACCATGCCCGGACGCTCTCCGGCCCTGGGTCCTGCGGAGGCCGGCGCCGCGTAGTCAGGATGGCTTGAGTAGTAGTTCTGGTCGCCCTGGTTCTTCACGGAAGTGTCGTGTGACGACACGAACTCTACCGTGGCTTCGTAAGCCGTGCCCGAACCGGTGTTGACGGTGAGGAGCTTGTCCACCGCTTCGGAATTGACGAACTTGATGAAGATCTCGCCCGTCTTGGAGTCGATGGTGGGTGAGGTGTAGACCTTGCCGTCCTCTTCTCCTCCGTTCATGACCGCAGAAGTCTCGAAAGCGCGGTCTCCGGCGACGGAGAACAGTTTCTGGTAATAGTAGTTGCAGGATCGCCACATGCCGCGGTTATCGAACCAGATGAGGTTGGAGTCCCACTTGTTGAAGCCCTTCTTGCAGAAGAGGGGAGCGTAAGCAGCCATCACCACCATGTCTGAATTGCGCTCCAAGCTGGTCCAGTAGGCGGCTTCTGCCATCGCGGAAGAGTAGGCGTTGTTGGCCCTGTTGTTGGCGAACTCACCGACAAAAACGCGCGTGGGCTTGCTCCTGTCATAGGTATTGCCTTCTGCACCGCGGGTCTTGCCGGGAGCATAGCGGTCGCCATTGGAGTAGAACCAGTCGTCGCCCTTGTAGTAGTGCTCGTCCACGATGGTGTCGGGGTATTTGGCGTCGATCTGGGTCATGTTGGCGTTGAATTCTCTTCCGGCATCCGACGCTCCGGCGGTGGAAACGATGGTTATCTCAGGATATTTCTCCTTGACTGCCTTGTAGATGATGTCAAAGCGCTCCCAGAATTCATCCCCGCGGTTCTCATTTCCTATGCCTAAGTACTTGAGGTTGAACGGCTCGGGATGTCCCATGGCTGCGCGTTTCGCGCCCCACTCCGTGTCAGTCCCTCCGTTGCAGAACTCAATGAAGTCAAGGGCGTCCTTTACGAAGATGTTGTAGAAACGGTCGCGGTCGGCCTGGGTCTCAAGTGGTGCGATGTACTTATGTCCTGCGAACTGGCAGGTGACGCCGTTGTTGAGGACGGGCAGGGGAGTGGCTCCAAGGCCTTCAGCCATCAGCAGATAATCATAGAAGCCGATGTATTGCGAGGTCCAGTATCCCCAGTGGTTGCGGAAGCCGATGCGCTCCTCGCGCGGGCCTATGGAATTCTTCCAGAATACCTGGCCGAAATAGTTCGGGCCCTCCGATGCGCATCCTCCGGGGAAACGCATGAAGGTAGGATGCAGGTCCGCAAGGGCTTCGAGGAGGTCCTTGCGGAAAGGACCGTACTTGCCGCCTTCCCAGAGCTGCGAGGCCTCGGGCACGAGGGTGACGAAGTCGAGCCAGAATGTGCCCGGGGCGTCCGCTACGATGGCGAGGCGGCTGTCCACGGAGCGCTCGGCAGTCAGCGTTCCCGTATATTGCTTCCAGAAGTCTCCGAGCTTCGGGATCGCTATGACATTGGAGTTGCGGTTGCCGGCTGCGTCTTCGAGATAGACAGAGATATTTCCCTTATAATCAGGACCTTGAAGGTAGAGTCCAAGGTCGTAGCTGACGCCCTGCACGGCAGGGATGGATGCCACCTGGGTATTGTCCGAGTAGATGAGGCCGGGGCCCTTTTTGTATTCGGCTATGCCGTAGCCGTTGGCCGCGACGCCGAATCCGGTACCGGCCTTTGCGATGTCGAAACGTACACTGTACTGCGCATAACGCAGTTCGTCGTCGTATTCGTCGTTGGGGTCGAAGTCATAGTATCTCTTGAGACCGGGCACAAGGGGCTTGTCCGCCACTGCGCGGGCTATGCCCTCGGAACCTTCGCCGCGCAGCACCGTCCATCCGAAGAAGACGGTGTCGCAGGTGGAGAACTCATTCTCCGGTCCGTCCGGGACATTGTATGCCTGGAAGGAATTGTTCTGGATCAGCTGGGCGCAGATGCCTCCGTCCACGGACTGGTTGATGTCCTCGAAGAAAATGCCGGCCAGGGTGGGACTGATCCCGATGCCGAGCTTGTCCGGGTTGAGGTCGAGAGTGCGGCGCTCGACCTCCTTGAATCCCTGCAGCTGGAGCATCTTGTCAGCCATCCTGTAGCCCATGAGGCGCATGCCTTCAGTGCTGAAATGGAACTGGTCGCCGGTGCTTTCACAGCCAAGGGCGGAAATGATGTAAGCGTTGGGCATGACTTCCGGCAGGTGCGGCAGCACCACTTCGTTGAAAGCGGCGCATACGCCGTCCTGTTCGGCATATTTCAATTCTCCGGCCAGGAGGGGAATGGCGTCAGGATTCAGTCCGAGGTCGGCGCAGAGATCGTCGTGGATCTTCTTCACGCGGCCGGGCCACTCGGGATCGTCTGGATTGGACTCACCCTGATGCAGCAGCATTCCCTTGATGACACCGTATTTCTGCGCTTCACGCGCGGTCTCCATCAGGCGCTGGTAGGGGCTCATACCGTATTCCTTGGCCATGTTCACTAGCCAGCTTCGCGACGGGTCAGCTGCTTCCATTGCCAGATATTCCTCGCAGGCGTCCTTGTCCCAAAGCTCAAGCTTGGCTCCGGCGACTGAGACGTTGATAACGCCCACTTTGTATTGTTCCGGCAGGACTTCTATCATCTTGCGGCCGAAGAAATCGACGGGACCCATGTTGTTGGTCTCCCTGCAGATGGGCGGGACGGCCGTGTACCAGTGGTTCCGCTCGCGCTGGAAGCGCGGCATGTCCACGGCCGCCATGAACTGGAAACGCGGATCGTTGAAGCCTTCGTCCTGTTCCGCAGGACGGGCTCCGGCTTCCATGTTGGACTGGCCGAAACACAGGTAGATGAAGAAATTAGGATCAGGTTTCTGGGCGCTCAGCGTCAGACAGGCTGCCAGCGCCGCCAGGGTCAAAAGAGTTTTACGGTTCATGACAATGGTTATTTGTTCAAATATAAGGAAAATTAAGCTATATTTATCAGAGATAACACTTACTGCCATGAAGAAATTCCTCCCTGCAATCATCATCTTCACCATGTCTTTCCTGCCGCTTTCCGCACAGGAGCCGTATCCCCAGATAGTAAACATTCCCGGCCGCAGCACGACCTGCCTGGACGGGAACTGGAAATACATCGTCGATGTCTACAACACCGGAGCCATGGACTATCGGGCCAATCCTGTCCCGGACAGGTCGTCCTTCTTCGCCGACAGGAGTTTCTACTCCGACCAGACAAAGCTGGTGGAGTATGACTTCGACTATGCCAAGGAGATGGCGGTTCCGGGTGACTGGAACACACAACGTCCGGAACTGTATTATTACGAGGGAGCGGTGTGGTACAGGACGAAGTTTGAAGTCAAGCCCCGGCTAGGCAAGAGGTATTTCATCTATTTCGGCGCCGCCAACTATCAGACTGTCGTCGGCCTCAACGGCCGGCGTATCGGCAGCCACGAGGGCGGTTTCACTCCGTTCAACTTCGAGGTGACTGACCGCCTGCAGGACGGGGCCAACTCGTTGGTAGTCAATGTGGACAATACCCGCCGAATGGACGGGGTCCCGACCGTCAACTCAGACTGGTGGAACTACGGCGGCATCACCCGCAGCGTGTATCTGGTCGAGACTCCTCAGACTTTCATCAGGGAGTATTCCGTCCAGTTGAAGAAAGGGTCACAGAGTGTTATCGCGGGCTGGGTCCGGCTGGACGGGCCTGATGTATCGGCGGCAGTGACCGTATCGATACCGGAACTGAAAGTGTCAAGGACGGTATCGGCTGACGCTTCAGGCGTCGCCCGTTTCGAGATCGATGCGAAGCCGGTGCTCTGGTGCCCGGAGAATCCGAAGCTATATGACGTGACGTTGTCCTCAGGCGAGGATAAAGTATCTGACCGTATCGGGTTCAGGACCATCGAGACGCGTGGAGACAGGATCCTTCTCAATGGAAAGGAAGTATTCTGCAAGGGCATCAGTATCCATGAGGAGTTTATAGGTGGTGCCGGCGGACGTGCGAACAGTGTTGAGCACGCACGCGCCCTTCTCTCTGAGGCAAAAGCGATGAACTGCAATTTCGTGCGCCTCGCGCACTATCCGCACAACGAGAACATGATCCGCGCCGCCGAGGAGATGGGCATCATGGTCTGGTCCGAGATACCTGTGTACTGGACCATTTCATTTGACAATCCCGATACCTATGCCAATGCCGAGCAGCAGCTGACGGATATGATCACGCGCGACCGCAATCGCGCTAACATAATCATCTGGTCCGTCGCCAACGAGACCCCGCTGGGTGACAGCCGCTTGAGATTCCTCGGCAACCTTATCGCCAAGGCCCGCGAACTCGATCCCACCCGCCTGGTCAGCGCTGCCATGGAGAAGGTTGAAAAACCGGGTAAGATACTGACTGTCAACGATCCGCTCACGGAGATCGCCGACCTCATCAGTTTCAACCAGTATGTCGGCTGGTATGACGGTACTCCGGAGAAATGCGACGAAGTGACATGGACTTTCGACATCAAGAAGCCGGTCATCGTCACGGAGTTCGGCGGCGGCGCGGTGTACGGGCGTCATGGCGCCATGGACCAGCGTTTCACCGAGGATTATCAGGAGTATCTCTATATCAAGAATATCGCGATGCTCGACCGCATGCCCGGCCTTGCCGGAGCTTCCCCCTGGATACTCAAGGACTTCCGCAGCCCCAAGCGCATGCTTGACGGCATACAGGACGACTACAACAGAAAAGGCCTTCTCTCCGAGAAAGGTGAACGGAAGAAGGCCTTTTATGTGATGCAGTCCTGGTACGGCGCTAAGTAGAGCCAGAAGGATCCGGAGCGTACTCAAGCAGGTCCCCCGGCTGACAGTCCAAGGCATTGCACAACGCGTTCAGCGTGGTGAAGCGTATGGCCTTGGCCTTGCCTGTCTTCAGGATTGAGAGGTTTGCGGCCGAAATGCCCACCTTCTCGGCGAGTTCGCCGGAGGACATCTTCCTACGGGCGAGCATTACGTCCACGTTGACGATTATAGCCATTATTCAGCAGCCTCCTTTTGCTCTTCGGGCTTAGCCTCTTCCTTGCCCTTGAGGTAGGAAGGAAGGCTCATTCCCGCCATCTTGAAAATCTCGTCGAGCGGGGGGACCGACTGCATCATCCCGGAGATGAAATTGGCAGTGGCGGTCTTGCCTCCGTCCTTGGAACCTGCACCGTCCCAGACGGTGACCTTGTCGATCTTGATGCCCTTGACGGCCTCGACCTGGGTCTTGACGAGCTCAGGCAGCTTGTCGGAGATCAACATGGTGATGGCATCCTTGGCGTCTCCGCCGGCGGCCTCCACCAGTTTGCCGAAACCGGCAGCCTGCTTGGAGAGGATCTCGAGGGCACCGCGGGCCTGGGCGTCCATCTTCGCGAAGATGGCGTCGGCTTGGCCCTGAGCCTCGCGGCGGAGCCGCTCGGCCTGTGCTTCGGCCTCGATGATCATTTTTTCCTTCTCGATCTGTGCGGCGACGACGATGTTGGCCTCCTGGGTGGCCTTCTCGCGTGCGGCGCGGGCGATTTCAGCGTCGCGCTCGCTCTTGTAGGCCTCCTCAAGGGCCTTAGCGGCCTGGACCTTCTCTGCTGCGACGGCGATGCGCTCGGCCTCTGCCTGCTTCTCGCGGCGGGTTGCATCGGAGTTGGCGATGGCTATCTTGGAGTTGTTCTCACCCTCGACTGCCTTGGCGTTGGCCTCAGCGGTATAGATACGGGTGTCTCGGCTGGTCTCGGCGATACGGATATCCTTGTCCCTGTCGGCCTCT
>JAFYZE010000241.1 GCA_017548805.1 Bacteroidales bacterium | reverse complement strand
TTACCGTCCTTGTCATACAACGGCTCGTCGGTCCATTGGGTGAAACGCTGGCCATCATAAGGCCTGCTCGGAACCACATCGAGATCCCAGTCCTTGACTCCCGTCACAGGGATCCTGATCTTCAGGGGAACACTTTCAAGGTCGAACGGGAAGCCCTTGGAATGGGTCTTTACAAGCCTGACCTTGTCGAGATCGGAATTGCGGATGGCATAGTTCCATTTGCCGGAAGGAGTAATGTTCCAGTTGACAAAGTCGGGATTCTTGGATTCCTTGCCGGCAAGGTAGTCGTACACCTTCGTATCCACTTCCCAGTCGGCAGGGATGGCGTAAGTGAAAGTCAGGGGACCGCGGACTACGCTTTCGCCCTGGACAGCGTTCTTGACGAACTCTATCTCCATGGGGAAGTTCACATCGAACTTCTCGCCGCTCTTCCATGTCTTGCTAACGGTCTGGAACCCCTGCTTGTCAGACGCCTTGCACCATCCGGGCACCCTGTACGTGAAGTCCATCTGGTGCGGCTTTTTCGACACCTTTCCGTCCTCGTAGAAAGTGAACTTGAAGCGGATATCCTCCTCGAAAGGATAATTGGTAATCTCCTGTATCTTCACAGTGACTCCGTCACCAAGGTCATAGACCACTGACGAAGGGCCGTAGAGGGCGGCCACTGGCTGGCCGTTCCTGTCCTTCATCCACATCCTGGACGCGAAATTCGGGAAATACCTGTGTAAGTTGCCGATACAGCACTCGACTTCATGCGCGGACCTGTATGCCATCCATGTCTTGGCTTTCTTGTAGTCGTTGTGGTTCGACGATCCCGTGCACAGGAACTGGTTGGGGCATGAGAAATACTGCATCGCCTTGAAGTCCTTGGTCACGGCACCGAAACCGGCATTGTAGATGGCTCTCTCCAGGCGGTCGGCGAATGTGGCGTCTCCGGTGACCATCAGATAATAACCTATGGTCCAAGTGTAGTCGGAGATGTCGCAGGTCTCATGTGAGGCCAGCGACTCCACGCCCGCAAGGCCCTCTGAGCTGGAGATGATGCCGTCGATGAGCATGTTCAGGTCTTCCATCTTCTGATCGCCCTTCAGGGCGGCTTCCTTGTATATCTCCTTGCCCGTGAAAGCGTAGAGGAGCATGGGCAGCTTGAGGGTTTCGCAGACGGTGACGCCGTGTCCCGACATGGGCTGGTCGCTCAGGTACTGCTGCATATTGTTCGGGACCAGGGCCCACACGGCTTCCGCAAGCTCGAGGAGCTTAGGGTTTCCTGTGAGGGCATAAGTCCAGAGGATACCTTCGATGTTGATGATGTAACGGCCTTCACTGAGTTCCTCAGGAGTATATGTGAGATAATTCTTTTCGAGTGCTGAGGGAACCCTCGGATCGCCGGTGGCCTCATAGTAGGTCTTCATCGTCCTGAAGAACACCGCGAAAGGCCAGCCCATCGAATCGCCTTCACGGCCGAGGCGTCCCTCGGGACGGCCTGCAGCGGCTATTATCTTGCGTCTCTCAATCATTGCCGCCCTCGAAGCGCCGAATCCGAAGCCCCTGTAAGTGGACTCGTCGAACACGTAGCCCGGCTTCGGAGGGAGCGGGTGGTCAAGGACGTAGTCCACATTGGCCTTGCCCTTGGCCATGAGCTCCTCGTCATCGAGGACATAGCCGAGCCGGCTGAAGCCGTCCACATAGTAAGCGGACTGCTCGAAACGCCACCAGTCGGAGCCCCAGTAATGGGGATTCTTGCTCATCTCGAGATTGCCCGCCCAGCAACAGCTGTCGAAAGGATATGACATGGCCTCAGGATGTCCGGTAAGGCCGTCCTTCTGCCTCACCAGGATCTCCCGGACCCACCCTTCGGGGGTGATGTCGTTGATGAGACCCTCGGCAAAAGCAGCATAGGGAGCTACAGGTATATCAGGGGCGCCGGCAACCGGAGCCTTTCCTACTTCCTTGTTGCACGCAAGCATTAAGGAAAGCACGAACAGTATCAGTGAAAACCTTTTCATTTTGTCTAAGGGAATGATTTACCGTTGAGGAGTACCCTGGGGAGCGCCTTGGGGACGTCCGCCTGGAGCGCCGCCCTGGCCGCGCATGCGGTTCACGGCCTCGTACTGTCCCGGGCGGACGGTGTCGAGCCAGTTGGCGTCCGTACGGGGCTTGTCCGACCTCTCGACTGCATGGACCTTGATGTTCTGGCCGCCGAGGACGATCCTGTCAAGGAACGAATCTATCTCGTTCCAGAACCACTTCAGGGGAAGGAGCGCCATGCAGTGGTCGCCGCCGAAATACTCGTTGAGCATATAGGGAACGTCCATTGCATAGAGTTGCTGGCTAACATAATAAGGACCGAAACCGTGGCGGTTGGGACTGCGTTCCATGTCGAAAGTCACAGTCGGATCCGCCGAGCCGTGGAAGAAGCACATGGGGCAGGGCTTCTTGTCCCACTTGAGTTCCGTATCGTTTTCTCCGGTCAGATATACGGCACCCGCCATGGGGACTACACCGGCATAATTGAAACCGTCAGGAAGGTTTTCCTTAGCGATCTTATGACCCGAGCAGATATAATACTCGGCGTTCATGCTGTTGATGGCGCCCGCGCTGCTGCCACTGATGACGATCTTCCCAGGATCGATGTTGTATTCATCGGCATGCTTGATAAGCCATGTGGTTGCGGCATATATGTCCTCGACACCGATATCGATGGAGAACTGGAAAGGATTGTATCCCTCCGGCGGAGTGATGAGCGGTTTCCCGTCCCTGCCGCGGGCCGAGCCGAGACGGTAGTCTATCGCGACGCATACCCAGCCTTTTTCGCAAAGGTGGTCATACAGCGGATTGCAGAGGGCATCCACCCTCGAACCCATAGCCCAGGCTCCGCCGAACGAATAGATGAACACCGGGCGTCCGCCTTCCGTCTTCTGGTCCTTGAACTGATAGATATCCATCAGGATGGGTTTGCCGTCGCGGACGACGAACTCGACGGTCGACATGTCGGCTTTCGACTCGACCTTCGCCTGCTGCGGCGGCTGTGCGTTGGCATTCACGGACAACGCCGCAATGATAATGAAACTGAATAAAACAGATCTCTTCATGTTTAGTAGCGTTTGATTATTTGCCTAGGAGAAAAAGGACGGGGACATCGAGGCGCGAGGCCCAGGAGTCCTCGACATGGGCAAGGCCAGGATAGACCTTGCTGACATAATGGGCATCATCCCAGCCGGCATCCCGGAACATCCTGTCCAGGCGGTCCTGGTACTTGGGGTACTGGGCGTCGAGGGTCTGGTCGCCGCGGTCCATGTATATCTTGCTGCCGTTGGGCTTGAGATTCGCCTTCAAGTAATCCACATAGCACTGGTTCGCGGGGTCGATGAACTCCTGTTCAGCATCGTAGTTCGTGATATAGAGGACGGAATGGGTCGAAAGACAGCCGGCTCCGCCGAACACTTTGGGATATTTTGCCACTGCATAGGACGATATCAGACCTCCCATGCTGGATCCCATATGGAAAGTGTGGTCCCTGTCCTTGCGTGTCGAGTAGGTCTTGTCGATGAAAGGCTTAAGCTCCTCGACAAGGAACTTCAGATAGTTGTTGCCCAGCAGGTCATCCTCGCCCAGTCTCTTCGACCTGGAATAGTCTTTCAACTCCGGAGAGTAGAGGTCGAAAACATCCTGGGGGAAGTATTCCTGACTCCTCGTGCGGAACGAATTGGCAACTCCGACAACGATGCAGTTCTGGATCTTACCCTCCTCTAGAAGGCCCCCGAACACTTCGTCGACACGCCATTCCTGGTGGTTGAACATCTTTTCGGGATCGAAAAGGTTCTGGCCGTCACTCATGTAGACGACGGCGTATTTCTTCCCCTTCGAATAATTCTCCGGAAGCCATACATACACGTTCCTGGGCGTGACCAGGCCCGACGGGGATTCGAAAGCCGGATAGAAATCAAGCTTGCCCACGGAAACCTTGGGCTTGTCCGGATTGCCGTCACCCACGGTCCCGGCAGTCTTGTCTACCCCGCAGGACGATATGACGAATAATATGGCTAACGCCAGTATCTTGGAATATCTCATGACAGTAAACTAGAATTTGAAAATCGCCGAGGAAATGGGAGAGATGGTGATGACATCCCCCTTCTTTGTCTGCTTGTAGGTGCACTTCGTGTAGCTGCCACCGATGACCTGCGGTGCGGAAGCCTCCGTCGGCAGGGTCACGGTGACCTGCTTGCCGGAGGGGTTGAGCACCACGTAGCAGCGCTCCTGCCCGAGCTTGCGCTCATACACCATCGGGTAAGGCTGGTCAAGGCTGCTGACAAGGCGCCAGTCCGCATCCGCGCCGAGCGCCTTGACCTCCTTGCGGAGCTTCAGGATCGTACGGACATAGTTAAGGAGGGAGTTCGGATCATTCTCTTCCTTTTCCACCGTCATGCGGTTCGGATCGGGGTCCTGAGGGATATATATCTTGTCAATGGGAGCGGTTGAGAAACCGCCGTTGGCCGTGCCGTCCCAGAGCATCGGGATGCGGCAGCCGGCACGGCCTCCCGATCCGTCGGTGGACGGAGCATTGGGATTCTGCTTCAGGCCGATCTCGTCGCCGTAGAAAATGAACGGCACGCCTGGCATGGTCAGGAAGAAGGTCATCGCGACCTTGAGCTCCTCGGGAGTCGTACGGCCTTCCGTGCACACGCGGTTGAAGTCGTGATTGCCCGAAGGCATGCTGACATAGCCGTTGCCATGCACCGCATCGTACTGATAGGTGTAGAGGTCGTACCAGGTCTTGAGCTCACCCGCACCGGCCTTGTCGAAATAAGGCGTCGAAGGGGTGGCAT
>JAFYZE010000240.1 GCA_017548805.1 Bacteroidales bacterium | reverse complement strand
GACATCTTCGAGAATTTCGGCACGTTTTTCCTGCCGGCAATCCTTCCCCTCGACAAGAGCAATCCTTTCCGCACGGGGTATGTACCTGAGACTCCCCTCGGCTTCAGCGAGACCTGGGAGCAGTATATCGAGCGCACGATCGATTATCGCGCCATCCTCGCCCGCCTCTTCAAGGATCCCGACAAGAATATCAAGAAGAAAGACCAGTGGGATTTCGTATCCTATCTCTACTTCTTCGCCGCAGGCATGGCCAGCCTTGACACCGATCTCAATTTTACCGACATCTTCACGCCTGAGGAGCGCGTAGCCCTCTGGAAGATCGACGACTTCCAGTTCTACGCCAACGCCTGGCCCACCCATCTCGGCTACCAGCCCATAGTCAACGACATCATCGCCAAGGCTGACGAGAGGATCGCCACAGGCGAAAAGGGTGCCGACCTGCGTTTCGGCCACGACTACACCTTCCTTCCGCTGCTCATGACGCTCGGAGTGAACGGATACGACCACTCCGTCACCAATCCTGACGACATCCCGACATGGTGCCGCCTGCAGGATGTGCCGATGGGAGCCAACCTCCACTTCGTATTCTACAAGAGCAAGAACTCCCCGAAGGTGCTCTTCAAGGTACTGCTGAACGGCGAGGAGGCCCGTCTGCCCATCGCGACTGACAACTGGCCGTACTATGACTGGGATGCCTTCAAGCTGGCCGCATACCGCCCCGTGATGGGCAAGGTGGAAGAAGAAGTGTCCACCAAAGTTCCGGAGGTCTCCGGCCTGTGCCTTGCCCCTGACGGGCAGGGCCTGCTGGCCGCCTCCGACGAGAACGGCGTCTATTATGTCACCCTGGCGGGAGACACCAGGCCGTTCTATACTGAAAGGCGTATGGACTGCGAGGGCGTCACTCTCGATCCCGAGACCCGCGACGTCTATTACATCGTCGAGAGAAAGCAGGAAGTCAGGAGACTCAAAGGCCCCGACTACAATGAGTCCGAGCTCCTCTGCACCATCGACGAGGTGGGCAAGGGTACGAACTCCGGCCTCGAGGGCATCAGCTGGTACAAGGACGGCAAGCTGTTCATCGGCAACCAGATGCATCCGACCGTCCTCTTCCAGTATTCCCTCACCGACGGCATCATTTCACGCACCGAGATCACGGGCACGACAGAAATCGCGGCCCTGTGCTACGACCCGGACCGCGATGTGCTGTGGATAGCCGACAGCGAGCAGCACAACATCAATCTGTGCACCACTGACGGCGATGTTCTTATGACTTATCCCGTACCTTTCATCGACAATGGCGAAAGCCTGTACGTCGACCACGTAAATGATTGTATCTGGGTCGGCGACGACACCACGTCGAAGATCTACAAGATATCCTTCTACGGCCTATAGACCGGTCTCAGCGGCCTCGACGGCCTTGAAATAACGGTAGCTGTTCACCTTCACCTCGCCGATAGCAGCCTCGTCGCAGACGATAATGCCGGCGGGGTGATTCTGCAGTGCGCTGACGGTATTGTAGTGTGACATCGGGCCCTCGATGGCGCTGGCCAGGGCGCGGGCCTTCTTGGATCCGTAAGCGAGGATCATCACTTCCCTGGAAGCCATGACGGTGGCGACACCGACGGACATGGCCTGGGCGGGAACAGCCTCGGGATCGCCTCCGAAGAAGCGGGAATTGACCTCACGGGTGTCCTGGGTGAGGGTGACCACGCGGGTACGGGACTCCAGCGGGGAGAAAGGCTCGTTGAATGCGATGTGACCGTCCTCGCCGATGCCTCCCATGAACAGGTCGATGCCACCGGCCTTCAGGATAGCCTCCTCATAAGCAGCGCACTCGGCTGCGGGATCGGCGGAATTGCCATTGAGGATGTGGATGTTCTCCAGGGGCTCGTCGATGTGGTTGAAGAGATTGGTGAACATGAAAGAGTGGTAGCTCTCGGGGTGCTCCTCGGGCAGGCCGACATATTCGTCCATATTGAAGGAGATCACGTTCTTGAAGGAGATTTCACCGGCCTTGACCATACGGACCAGTTCGGCATAGGTGCTCAGAGGGGTGGAGCCGGTAGGAAGACCCAGCACGAAGGGCTCGGAAGTACGGGCGGCCTTCTCCTTGATCTTGGCGGCAATGTAATGCGCTGCCCAAAGGCCGCATTCTTTTGCGTTGTCGCGAATGATGACTTTCATTTGTGCTTGTGTTTAGATTGTTATAATAGTTTCAAGAATACTTCAAGTGCCTGGTATTCAGCCATTCCAAGCTTGTCGTACAGCTTGGCGGTGTTCTGGGTGCGCTCCTCGGCCCTCTGCCAGAACTCGCGAGGGTCTTCGCCGGGGAACGGCACGATGTCTTTCTGTGAGAGATGGCGGAAGATGGCGTGACGCTTTAGGACGACCTCGTCGGGACTCAGCGGAACGGCCATGTCCACGCGTCCCGGCTCCCACTCCATCCATGCGCCGCGGTACAGCCAGATGTGCGTGCCCGCGAGCCACGACTCCCCCTCGGCCTTCAGCTGCTCGAAGGCCTCGAGGGCCGCTTCGGTGCAGACGCGGTGCGTACCGTGCGGGTCGGCCAGGTCTCCGGCCATGAAGATCATGTCCGGACGGAGACTGCGGAGCAAATCCTTGATGATGTCTATGTCGGCCTGGGTGCAGGGATTTTTCTTGATGCCTCCGGACTCGTAGAACGGGAGGTTGAGGAAATGGACGTTCCTGTCGGCGTCAAGGCCGAAGGAGCGGACCGCAGCGCGGGCCTCGCTGCGCCGGATGGCGCCCTTGAGGTCCAGCAGCGGCCGGGGTTCCGGCTCGCCCGGAACCTTCGCGGCAACTAGTGCGCGCACCTCCTCATAGCGGTCCGCCATGCCCAGCTGGATGGCGGCGTCCATGTGCTGCAGGACGACGTCATCGTGCACGGCGACGTTGCCCGAAGTCTGGTATGCGACATGGACATCATGCCCCTGGGACACAAGGCGGATGAACGTTCCGCCCATCGAGATCACATCGTCGTCCGGATGAGGGGAGAAGATCAAAACGGTCTTGGGATACGGCTTGGCGCTCACCGGGCGGGTGCTGTCATCCGCTCCGGGCTTGCCGCCGGGCCATCCCGTGATGGTATGCTGGAGGTCGTTGAACACGTCGATGTTGACCTTGTCGAAACTCCCGTAATACTCCAGCAGGGAGCCGAGGGAATTCTCCAGATAGTCCTTTTCAGTAAGCTTCAGGATGGGTTTGCCGACGGTCAGGCAGAGCCAGGCGACGGCCTTGCGGACGAGCTTGGGAGTCCAGTCGCAAGGCCCGACGAGCCAGGGAGCGACGGAACGCGTCAGCAGGCTCCCGGCAGTCGCGTCGGTGAAGAAACGGACATGGTCGTGACGCTGCAGCAGCGAAGCCGGACAGTCGGTCGTCACATCTCCCTCCACAACGGCCCTGACCGCCTCCGCCTTGTCCTCACCCCAGGCCATCAGTATGATGCGCCCAGCGGTAAGCATCGTTCCGATGCCCATCGTGATGGCACTCTCCGGCGTGGCGGAGAAATCATGGTTGAAATTGCGGGACTGACGCTTGCGCGACCTGTATGACAGGCGCACCGTACGGGTGCGGGTCTTCTCATTGCTGCCGGCCTCGTTGAAGCCGACCTGCCCCTCCTCGCCTATGCCGATGACCAGCAGGTCGAGGCCGCGCGCCATCCGTTCAAAGGCGGCGCAATAGTCGGACACATCCTTCTGGGACACGGTCCCGTCAGGGATGTGGACATTCTCCGGAAGGATGTCGATATTGTCCAGAAGCGCCGTATGCAGACGGTGGTTGCGGCTCTGCAAGTCGCCCTTTGCGGCCGGATAATACTCGTCGATGGAGAAAACCTCGACATTGGAG
>JAFYZE010000239.1 GCA_017548805.1 Bacteroidales bacterium | reverse complement strand
CTTCAGCGCGAACGCCGCGACGCGCGTCGCGCGCCCCACCTCGCTGTTCACTTCGGTGATGTAGGAGACCGGAAGGTAAGGGGCGACGGCGTCAAGCTCGTCGACGATGAACTTCACGATCTGGTCGGCCGGGGTGCGGGAGATGGTGTTGGCCTGGGCGTTGGTCAGGGTCGTGGTCACGAGCGGAACGTCGCCGTAGGCCCTGAGCAGCTCGAAGTAGAAGTAGGCCCTGAGGAAGCGGAGCTCGTACGGGAAGAGCTCCATCTGCTGGATCCAGTTGGGATAGCTGGAGTTGTACTGCCACTCCGTGAGGTCGGTCTGGTCTATCTTCTCCAGATACATGCAGACGTCGGCTATGGCCGTATAGCACTTCGACCAGGTGCGGGAATAGGGATTGGCCGCACTCCAGCCTCCATTGGTATAGTTGTTTATGGCTCCCGTCTCAAGCGCGTACTGGGCCTCGTCGGTGGCGCCTGCCAGGAAGTAGGCGCTGTTGGAGTCGAACTCGTTGTTGTAGACCTGCGCGTAGACGTCGAACACCATGTTCTTGATGCCATTCTCGAAGTACTCGTATGTCCATGCCTCGTCGCGCGTGTTCTGCTCAGTGTAGGTGAGGTCGACGCACGAAGCCGCGACGGCGCAGGCGAGAATGATCGAACAGTATTTGTAAAGTCTTCTCATAATCCAATCAATTTTAGAATACAACGGAAAGGCCCATGGTCACCGCCTTCATCACGGGATAGCCGGTGCCCAGGTTCTCTGCATCAAGGGCGGGGATGTTGCCGAAGGACAGGAGGTTCTGGCCCTGGACAAACACCTTGGCGTCGGAAAGCTTCACATGGCTTAGCAGCGATGCGGGAAGCCTGTAGTAGACCTCGCAGTCGCGCAGCTTGAGCCAGTTGACATTGCGGTACCAGATGGTGGAGTTCTGCGCGTTGTTGGCGACGCTCGTGGTCGAGAGGCGCGGATAGAGCGCATTGGCGCCCGCGATGTCGTAGCAGTTGTCGTAGTACTCCCTGGAGAGGTTGCGGTTGTTGGAGAGGGCTCCCCAGACGCCGTCGACGTACATGAGGTTCTTCATCTGGTTGGCCGCTCCCTGGAAGGAAGCGTTGATGCCGAATCCCCTGAACTCCATGCCGAGGTTGAAGCCGTAGTTGAGCGCGGGGAAGGAGCTGCCGTAGTCCATGGCCACGTAGTCGTTCTCGTTGATGACACCGTCCCCGTTGACATCCTTGTACTTGATGTCACCGACCTTCACCTGGCCGAACTCCTGCAGGGGGCTGCTGGCGATCTCGTCCTGGCTCTGGAAGAATCCGAGGGCGACGAGTCCGCGGGCTGCATCCGCAGGACCTCCGATGACGGAGAGGTTCGGGTAAGCGGGAGTCTCGATCCACTCGAGGATCTCGCTCTTCACGGCGGAGACGTTTCCTCCGAAGTTGAAGTTGAGGCCGTTGGAGAAGGTCTTCGCATAGCGGAGGCCGGCCTCAACGCCGTAGTTTGCCACGCGGCCCCTGTCGTCGTAGGCGGACTGGATACCGACCACGGCGGAGTTGAGCGAGCCTGCGCTGACGAGGATGTTGCGCCTCTGCTGGTAGAACACGTCGACGGTGAGGTCGAGGCTGTTCGCAAACCTCAGGTCAGTTCCGAAGTTGGTCTTGTAGGCGGCCTCCTGCTTGAAGTCGGTCGTAGGGAACTGGGTGAGGAATGCGCCCCAGGAGCTGGCGAAGTTGGTTCCGTACCAGAACTGGCCGTGCGAGTTGCTCCACGAAGCGAGCCAGAGGCCGGCCTGGGGAACATAATCCGTATGCTGGATACCGCTGGAGAAGCGGAGCTTGCCGTAGTTGAGGAATCCGTCGGGATCGTTGGCGAAGATATAGCCGAGACCGAGCGTAGGCGAGAACGCCCATTTCGCAGGATAGGAGCGGTTGGATCCGTTGGCTGCGAGCACGAGGTCTGCCATGAACTTCTCGGCGTGGTCGTAATGGGTGGCCAGCTGCCAGTTCTCGCGATACCAAGTGTTGCTCCTTTCGTCACGGATCTCGCTCTTCATGTTGTAGTTGGCGTTCCATGCGAAGTTGTCGCCGTTGCCGAAGGTGGTGGCATACTTGAAACCGGTGTTGATGGTACCGATGCGCCACTGGGAGTCGACCCAGTAGTTGAAGACGAGCTTGTCCTCTACGGTACCCATCACGGCCTCCTGCATAGCGCCGTTGGAATAGTAGTTCCAGCCGTACTGGTAGCCCTTCGTGCGGTTCTCAATGGTGTTGGAAGAGTTGTCATAGGAACCGCCGGCATAGAACTTCAGGCCTTCCATGATGAAGTCGAGGTCCTGCTCGAGGGTGATGTCAGCCCAGATCTGGCGCTGGTGGGTCTTGGTGAAGCCCGTTCCCTGGGCCTTGGCCACAAGGTTGAAGTCTCCGTAGGTCTGACTGCCGCCCCAGACTCCGCCCTGGGTCTTGATGGGGAACGCCAGTGCAGGAACCTTGTACAGATGCCACCAGGCATCGTTGGAGCTCAGGTTCGGGACACCGTTGGTCTCCATGAAGATGGCGAGGATGTCGGTCTTGACCCTGGTGCTCTTCGTGACCTGGAAGTCAACGTTGGTGCGGATATTGGCCTTGGAGTACTTGAGCTGCGAGGTCCAGTCGCCCTGGTCGGGATACTTGTAGAGTCCGCGGGCGTCTGTATAGTCGAGCTGTGAGTAGTACTCGACATTGTCAGAACCTCCGTACATGGAGATGAAAGCGTTCGTCTCGTTGGCGGTATTCTTGAAGACCTCGTCCTTCCAGTTGACGTTGGGATAGACGAAAGGATCGCTGCCGTCCTTGAACTTCTGCAGTTCGGCCTCGGTGTAGGCGACCGCGCTGCCGTCGTTCATGCGGGCGATGTTCAGGGCGTTGGCATAGTCGTAAGCGCTGACCATGTCGGCCATCTCGGGATCGAACTGGATCTTGCGGGAGGCGCCGGCCTTGAAGTGGAAACCACTGTCGGCCTCGCCGCGCTTGGTCTTGACGAGAAGCACGCCGTTGATGCCTTCATGGCCGTACATGGCGACGGCGGCAGCGTCCCTGAGGACGGTCACGCTCTCGACTTCCTCGACCGAAAGACGGTCGATGGGACGCTCCACGCCGTCAACAAGGATGAGGATGTCCCTCTCGCCGGTGGTCTGGGCGCCACGGATATTGAATGAGGCTCCCCTGCCCTCTTCTCCCTTGAAACCGGTGTTCTGGAGGGCGGTCAGGCCGAGCAGCTTGCCATAAAGAGCATCTGCAAGGCTGATTGCAGAGGTCCGTCTGAGCTCCTCCGCGGTGATGGTATAGGTCGCCGCGGTGGTAAGGAATTCCGAACTCTCGACGCCATAGCCCAAATCCACCGTCTGTGACTTCTTGTCACCCAGCACGACTTGAGCGTTGGCTGTCACAGGAACTGCGCAGAATCCCAACAGGCTGTATATAAGTATATTACGTAGTTTCATAATCGTAAAAGTTTCTATTGATTACCAACCAGGATTCTGAGTCAGACCATACTTCTTCTGGACCTCGATACGGGAAACCGGGTCGAGATACCACTTGTTGGTCCAGAAACCGGGATCCCACCAGCGACGGGCGCCGTTGACGATCTGCGGCTTCTCATATTCGAACTTGGGCCAGGGAGTGGAAGGATCCCACCTCAGGTCATCACCTTCCATGCGGTTGCCGTTCTCGTCAAGACGATAGATCCTGATCTCATGGAGCGGCTTGGTGAAGAGATCCTGGCGCTTGCGGCGGACCATGTCATAGAGGCGGTCACCACACTCGGCTCCGATCTCGCAGTTGCGCTCGCGGAGGATCTCCTCGATGAGGTTAGCCTTGTTGGTCTTCAGGTTGAGGCCGGGGTTCTTGTCCTCAAGGCGGCCGAGGCCGACACGGCTGCGGACGACATGGAGGTCGTCAAGCGCGCCCTGGAGGTCACCGGTTTCAGCCTTGGCTTCAGCACGGATGAGATACATCTCGGCCAGACGGATGTAGGCCACGCCGATGTACTCGTCGTCCATCTGGGCGTCGCCGTAATAGTCGAGCAACCATTTATACTTGCAGTAGCCGGATGCGATATCATCCGCATTGTTGAATTTGCTGTCCTTGTCCATGAGTCCCATGACCCATGAGTCAGTATAATTCTGGCCGTTGAAGCCGAATCCAGAAGGAACGTCATGCCTCGGGACCATCATGGTCTCGTAGAGACGGGGATCGCGGTCCGCGAAGATGTCGATGCCATTGGGGTTCTTGCCGGCGCCGTAGATGTCCGTATAAGGGAAGACACGGCCGTCCTGCATGCCGAAGCACTCCATCAACTCGTTGGTGGGGACTGCGCCGCCCTGACGGTAGCAGTCAAGGGCGAAGCCACGCCAGCCCCAGCCCCAGCCGCCATCAGACAGCGTCTTGGTCGGATGGGCGTCGAACAGCTTCTCGTGATGGGAAGCATCGTTGCGATAGCGGTAGGCCCTGCGGTAGGCCGTACGGTATCCGGCTTCATCCTGTGACGCAGGCTGGATCAGCTGATAATAGTTGCCGTTCTTAGCATTGTCGTCGAAGAAGTCGTTGCAATACTGCAGGCAGCGGTTCCAGAGGGAAGGATCCTCCTTGCCGAACCATACATGCTCGATGTTCGTGAACTCAGTGACCTTGTCAGGGGTGTACTCCATGTAAGGCTGTGCGTTGTTGAACAGCGGTGAAGCGGCGAACACCCACACCTTTGCACGGAGTGCGCGCGCGGAAGCGCGGGTGAGGCGTCCGGACCACTGGTTGATGTCGGCATCGGGAACGTTCCAAATGTAACCGGGCTCGTTGATGGCGCAGACGATCAGGGAGTCGATGAACTCCACGGTCTCCATGGCCGTAGCGCGGCCGCCAGTGAACTGCTCTCCCACGCCATAGGCCTTCCTCGCGAGACAGAGGCCTCCGAAGTTGCGGAAAGCGTCGAAATAACGGCTGGCCATGATGGTATAGGCCTCGCCGCGCAGGCGGCTCTTCTCGGAGTCGGACATGTCAGGCACTCTGTCAATATTCTCGATCAACTGCCAGCATTTGCGGACGGTCTCATAGATGGACACGCGGCCGCCTGCATCGGAGTCAAGGCCTGACTTTGTCGAATAGGAGAACTTGCCCTGGAAATTACCGTCCTCGGTATCCTGGGCATCCTCGGTCAGAAGTCCGGGATAGTAGCTCTGCTTGGGGCCTCCCCAGGACACGTAGCAGTGATATGAGTCTGAGAGCACGTCGATGGGCGCGCCGTTCATCATGTTTCCGGAAGTGTAGGTGCAGTAGAGCTGTCCATAGGCACTCCAGAGGAAGTTGCGGGTATACTCTGCACTCGAGAACACCGTGTCGATGTTGATGTCGACGCCGGGAGCCTTCTCGAGGAAAGCATCACCGATAGCGAAACGGTCCACGCAAGACGGAAGGATGATGGAGGAAAGGATCCCCGCAAACACTATTTTGTTCAGTATCTTTTTCATATTCGTCCTTGCATTAGAAGTTAATCTGAGCACCGATGTTCATGACACGGGTCATAGGATAGCGCACGCCGAAGTCAAGTCCCTGACCGGGAGCTTCGGGGTCGTTGCCGTCGAACCTCGCGAAGGTGAGGAGGTTCTGTCCGGAGAGATACACTCGGATGTAGTTGAAGAACGGCATCGACTTGGGTTTGTTGAACGTATAGCCAAGCTCCACGTTCTTGAGACGGACATACTTGGAGTCGATCATCCAGGCCCTTGAGTCACGGTTGTTGTGGACCCTGTTGGTGAATGAGATACGGGGCAGGATGGCGTCGGGATTGTCTTCCGTCCAGGAGTTGTCGGCAACCCACTGCGTGAGGGCGGAGGTGTTGGTGGAACCGAACTGATCGCGGAAATATCCGTTGAGGGCACGGCTCACATGGTCGGCGCCCGTCCACAGCATGGAGAAGTCGAGACCCTTCCAGTGGAGGGAGGTGTTCAGGGAATAAGTGATCTCCGGATTGTCAGTGTAGCCAAGCGGTTTCTGGTCGTTCTGGTCGACGATACCGTCGCCGTTCAGGTCAACAAATACGCAGTCGCCATACTTGAGGGCGATATTCTGGTCAGGCATGTCGACACCGTATGCAGCCTTGTAACGCTCCTCAGTGCCAGGCTGATAGAACTCGAAGAGTTCGTAGCCGAAGCGCTGGCCGACCGGGAGACCGGTATGCTTCAGGTATTCGTACATGGGCTCGACCTCCAGCATCTCGATGACGGTGTTGCGGGCGAACGAGTAGCTCGGGGAGATGGAATAGCGGACCTCGCCGATCCTGTCTTCCCAGTTGAGGGTGATCTCATAACCATGGTTCTTGACACGGCCTTCGTTCACATAGCTGGAGGGCAGCGAAGTGACTGCGGGAAGCGTCGATGCATTGGAAACGAGGATGTGCTGGCGGTCCTCCCAGAAGAAGTCGACATAGGCATGGAGACGGTCCTTGAGGAATGCCGCATCGAGACCGAGATTGACCTTGCTGGCGGTCTCCCAGGTAACGTTGGGATTGCCGGAAGTAAGCTCCTTGACGGCCTGCAGCCAGTCACCGCTGGTACCGAAGTTGGTGCCTCGCTTCTGGGGATT
The DNA here is from genome assembly GCA_017548805.1 of Bacteroidales bacterium. Next base: position 1,808 of record JAFYZE010000239.1, on the reverse strand, counting down.
GACCGTCGTGGCACCGGTATAGAACTGCCATGCTCCGGGGAGATAGAGGAAGCGCGCACCATTGGTGTTGTCGTTACCTACCAGGCCCCATGAGCCACGGAGTTTCAGGTAACCGATATACTTCTTGACGGGCTCCCACCACTTCTCGCTGGACGGGATCCAGCCCACGGAGATGGACGGGAAGGTACCGTAGCGCTTGCCGGGGGCGAAGTTCTCGGATCCGTTGTAACCGATATTGAAGTCGAGCATGTACTTGGTGGCATAGTCGTAGGTGATACGGCCGACGAGACCGACATAGCCCTTGGGGATGGACTGATAGATACTGCCGTCCGAATCCCAGGGATAGTAGGTCTTGCTCTGGTTGTAGAGGAGGAGGGCGCCTATGTTATGCTCACCGAACTTGCGGGCATAGTCGAAGCTCGCTTCGGTGTACCAGTTGCGGCTGCCCCACTTGCTTTCGCTGTAGGGAATGGGCCAGGTGATATTCTCCTTGCGGAGGACTTCCTCACCATCGACGATGGTTGCGACATAGGTGACACCCGTACCAAAACCGTTCTGGCGGTTCTTGCGGGCGGTATATTCGGAGTTGTAGGAAGCCTTGACCTTGAAATCCAGGCCCTGGGTGATGAAGCCCAGGTCCAGCTTGTACTGGATATCGAAGTTGAGTACATTGGTACTCGTGTTGGCATATCCGAGACCGTAATAGTTCGAGAGGGCATCGCGGTCAAAGGGACCGACGATGTTCGCATCCGAAACTATATGGCGGCCTGCTGGATCGATACCGCTTCCGGCATAAGGCGTAGCACCCTGCAGGTAACGGAAGAGGAAACCTTCCGCATTATCTACGGGACCACCACCCATGGTGTTGCGGTCCTGCATGCGTCCGCCGAGGGTAAGGGACAGCTGGCTGTGCTTTGAGACGTCTATATCGAGGTTGGCGCGGTAGTTAAGGCGCTGGAAGTCGAAGGTCTCGTTCTTGTGGTCCGAGAAGGTCTTGAACAGGGAGTCCTGGTTCAGGAAACCGGCGGAGACGAAATAACGCACTCTCTCGGTACCTCCGTTGACGTTGACGTTGGCCTGCTCCTGCCATGCGGAATCGTTCATGATGTAATCGATCCAGTTCATGTTCGGGAACGTACGCGGCATGTCGCCGGTGCGGAAATGCTCCATGACTTCCTGGCTGAAACGGATGCCGTAATCGGCATACGGGGTGTAGTCGGAAATGACTCGGGAACCGGGCCACTGGCTCATGGGAAGCGCATCGGTGATGGCAGTGTAGTTCCACATCTGGCCATAGGTATAAGAGTCCGCGAACTCGACAAACTTGGATATCGTCTGGACGGCAGCGCTGGCGGAAGCGGTGACCGAAGCCTTTCCCGCGGTACCGCGCTTGGTGGTGACGAGGATGACGCCGTTGGCGCCGCGCACACCGAACACTGCGGTAGCAGAAGCGTCCTTGAGGACGGAAATGCTTTCAATCTCGTTGGCATCCAGCTGCGAGAACGAACGCTCGACACCGTCGACCAGCACCAGAGGCTCGGCGCTGTTCAGGGAGCCGACACCACGGATGCGGATGACAGGTTCATCAGCGCCAGGCATACCTGAAGCCTGAACGGCGGAAACGCCGGGGAGGTTTCCCTGAAGGGCGTTGGCGACGTTGGCAACAGGAGACTTGAGAAGTCCTTCGCCGCTTACGGCGGAAACTGCACCGGTGATGGTAACTTTCTTCTGCTGGCCGTACGCAATGACCACAGCCTCTTCGAGCGCACTCGTGTCAGGCTCCATCGTGATGGTAATGGTCTGCCCGG
>JAFYZE010000238.1 GCA_017548805.1 Bacteroidales bacterium | reverse complement strand
GTGATCAGCGGCCACCACTACAACTCCGGCTGCTGCTTCGATTACGGCAACGCGGAGACCGACAGCCGGGATGACGGCGACGGCACGATGGAGACCACCTATTACGGCAACCAGCCCACCTGGTATCGCGGACAGGCTCCAGGCCCGTGGATCATGACCGACCAGGAGAACAACCTCGTAGGCTGCGTCAACGACGACCCGAACGACAAGTATTGCGAGGGTCTCGAGAGCATCTCCTGGCGTTTCGTGACCGCTTTCGCCGACGGTGAGCCGCATCACTGGCGTTCGATGGGCGGAGACGCCCAGAACGGCGGCCTGAAGGTCTACTATGACGGCGGCCGTGTCCGCAACCCGCGCAACAGCTACGATCCCATGCGCAAGCAGGGCGCTATCCTTCTCGGAAACGGCGGTGACAACTCCAACGGTTCTTCCGGTACCTTCTACGAGGGTGCCATGACCGCAGCCGGTACTTTCCCGACCGAGGAGACCAACCTCGCCGTCCAGGCCAATGTCGTGGCCGCCCGCTATGACGTAGCTCCGCTTTCTGTTTCCGCATCTGACAAGGCCTTCGCACCCAACGGCCTCCAGACCTTCGTCAAGGGTGGCAGCGGCAGCACCACCGTCACCTTCGTCAATGTCACCGGCGAGGAGATCAAGGACCTCGAGCTCAGCCTCGTACTGCCTAAGAAATGGAAGGCTTCTATCCTCGGTTCCAAGGACCGTGTGCGCAAGGTCGGCTATGCTGTGGCTCCCGGGCAGGCCGTAGTGGTCACGTTCAACGTCAAGGCCGGTAAGAAGGCTTTCAACGGTGACCTCGCCGCTTTGGCTACATGGACTGACGGTAGCGGCTCCAGCCGTTCCGAAAAGGCCGTCCAGAAGGTCCGCAGCGTCGATCCGGTCAAGATCAACGAGTTCGGCATCGCTTCCGCCGCCAGTGCCACGGACAATTTCATCGAGCTTTACAATGCAGGTGAGCAGACCGTTGACATATCCGGATGGACCGTCACCCAGCATGCCATCAACGTTCCCGCTTTCTCCGAGATCCGTATCCCGAAGGGCACAAAGCTCGAGGGCAAGGGCTTCTATCTGCTCGGCCTGGCCAATTCCGGTCTTGCAGCCCCCGCCTCCAAGGGTGACAAGGTCATCTATGTACGCGACGTCACCGGCATCTCCGTCGGAGACGAGATCGAGGTCGGAGGCGAGAAGGTAAAGGTCACAGCCGTGAACAAGCCCGCTCCGCAGGCTCCGTCCAACGACATGCGCGCCATGATGCGCCGCGCCGCCCCCGGCACGCCTACCACGCTCTGGCAGCCTCTGCCCGAGGGCCCGGTCATCACCATCCCCGCTGGCTCCAACAACATCCCTGTAACGAGCACTGAAGGCTTCACCGTCGGTGGCAAGATGGCCATCGGCTATGGTGCCACATATCCGGCCGTTTCCAACGGACTTGAGAAATATGAGGTCGTGACCATCACCGAGGTCGGCAAGCCCGGTACACAGGCTTATCTGGCCATGGATGCCTATCCCGGACAGACCAATATCAAGCTTTCCTCCACCGCCAACATTTCCGTAGGTGACCGTATCCGTCTCGACATTGACAGCGAGGGACACGGCATCGAGTGGGTGACAGTCAAGGCTGTAGGTACTCCTTCCGTCCGCAACACCCTAAATGGACCACTCCGTCCTGACGAGGATCCCGGTACCGGTGTCGATCTGGAGGAGCCCCTGAAGTACTTCCATTCGTCCAATATGCCTTACGGTGTGAACGGCAGCGGTATCACCTTCGAGCCCGCCACCCGTTTCGACCATTCTTCCAATGAGCCCGTGCTCGCCCTCGTCTACTCGATTGAGCTTGAAAAGGCCCTCGCATCCGATCATCCTGTCGACGAGGTCGTGTTTGACGTTAAAGTAACGAATGCAGGATACCAGGGAGAAGTTCCCGCAGATCTCCTCTATGGAGGTCCCGCGCTTGCTTCCTCTTCCGGAAACATCACCCTGCGTGACTCCAAGGGCAATATCGTTGATGCTCTCAACTATGGCGCCATCGTCGATCCCTGGCTAGGCGAAGGCTATCAGGGACAGTCCGGCCTCGAGGAGCCCGGCAACTTCGTCCCCGTTCCGGCAGTGGCCCAGAGGGGCATGCCGGCTCCCGGTACTGTCGCTCCCAACCTGAGCGCCGGCCGCTGGCCCGACGGAATGGATACTGACGACAACGAGAATGACTTCCGCGTACAGGGCAGCATTTCGCTCGCTGCTCCTCTCGCGGCAGGTTCGCGCAATCTCAAGGTCAACTCCACGAGGGGCCTGGTCATCAACCAGAGACTGTTCATCGGTCCTGACAAGGAGGAAGTGATCGCGGCCAATATCGGTACTGCCGGTTACACCACCCTTGCTGCCGACGCGGCCAAGGGAGCTACCCGCGTGTCCGTCGCTGCTTCCCAGGGCTTCACCGTAGGCCAGGAGGTCTATGTCGGTGACGAGAAAGCCTTCATCGCTGAGATCCATGCGACCCGCAGGGGCTGGTACAGCCCTGTGCCCGCCGCTCCGGATGCCATCGTGCTGACGGCTCCGCTCAAGGCGGCACATGCCTCCGGCGAGGACTTTGCCGGTTCCGGCATCACCGTTTCCGCACCGGTCCGCGGCACCTATGCCTCCGGCATACCTATGACCTGTTCGGTCCCGACCCCGGGAGCCCCGAACAGGTTCTAAAGGGATTATGACCCGAAAAATGCAGAACAGATTGAGTGTCGCGGCGCTTGCGAGCGTCGCGGCACTCTTGCTCTGCATCATCATGAGCGTCCACTCGCTCAGCGGCGCAGCACTTGTTGGCTGCGGAGCGGGCTCCGCTTGCGACAGCGTCCTAGGCGGCCGCTGGTCCATGCTCTTCGGCGTATTCCCGGTCAGCGGGCTTGCAGCCGGAGTATACCTGGCTTTTCTCGTCGCATTCGCCGCCTTCCGGCTCTCCAAGGACGAGGAAGTCCGTGAACTGGCAGCCAAAGCCATGCTTCTGCTCTCAGGAGCCATCATAGGCGCAGCCATCTGGTTCATCGGCCTTCAGATTTTTGCAGAGGGAGCCCTTTGCAAATATTGCATGTCCGCACATGCGCTCGGCATCATATGCGCCGTGCTTACCCTTTATGCGCTCCTTCCGGAGAAGAAATCGCTCAGGATATGGCCTGCCGCCGGCGCAGGGATTGCAGCCCTTCTCGCCTTGGTGCAGGCCCTGACCGCGCCGGACAGCGTCTATCAGGACGGCTCCGGCGCGGAAGCGTTCCCCATGATTTCAGCGGACGAGGCCCCGATCGTAGGCAATCCCGACGCGGAGTTCGTCATCGACCTGCTCTATGACTATCAGTGTTCGCACTGCCGTAAGGTCCATGAGCTGCTCCCCGAGATTGTCGATCACTTCGGGGGCAAAGTCGCTATTGTCCTTTGTCCATGTCCTTTGAGTCCGAAATGCAATCCGTATGTTCCGAAGGAAGAAACGCGTTTTGAGGGTTCCTGCGAGCTTGCCCGTCTGGCGATGGCGGTATACCAGCTGGATCCGGATGCTTTCCCGGAGTTCGATGCCTGGCTTTTCGGGGCGGGTGAGGACAGCTGGAGACCGCGGCCGGTGGAGACCGCCCGCGAGCGCGCAGCCGCCATCGTCGGTGCGGAGCGCCTGGAGGCTTTCCTTCCGGAAACGGCTATCTCTGACATGCTCCGCAGGACTACCGATCTCTTCGGGCGCACTTCCACCAGCGGTAGCGGCGGCATACCCCGTTTCGTACACGGTTACCGTTGGGTGGTCCCCGTGGCGGACAATGCCGAGGATCTGGAGAAGATATTGGCGGACGAATTCGGGATTCGCTGATTTCTTTTTATCTTTGTTTGTTGAAACAATCTGTATCTGATATGAAAAAAGTATTGATCGCAGCCGCTGCGGCCTTTGCCTTGGTGTCCTGCTCCGTGAAAGCTCCCGAAGGAACGGCCCTGTTCGATTTCTTCAAATATGAGGGAGCCGATGATTTCTATGCGCAGAATCCTCTGCCGGGCGACGACTATGTCTACAATCCCATCCTCGCCGGATGGTATTCGGATCCCAGCATCTGCACGAATGGAGAAGGGGACTACTTCCTCATTTCCTCCACGTTCTGCTATTTCCCGGGAGTTCCGCTTTTCCACAGCCGTGACCTCGTGAACTGGGAGCAGATCGGCAACATCCTCGACAGGCCCGAGCATCTGCCTCACCTGGACGGCCAGCGCATCAGCGGCGGTATCTATGCCCCTGACATTACATACAATCCCGCCAACAAGACATATTACATGATTACCACCGACGTGGCGGGAGGAAACTTCTATGTCAAGACCCAGGATCCCTGGGGCGACTGGTCCGATCCTATCTATGTCCCCGTCGTAGAGGGCATCGATCCGTCCTTCTTCTTCGATGACAACGGCAAGGCCTATATCGTCAGCAATGATGACGCTCCGGACCACAAGCCCGAGTACAACGGCCACCGCACCATCCGCTGCGTCGAATTCGACGTCGCCAACGACTGCACCGTAGGGGAGCGCAAGATCATCGTCAACAAGGGTACCCGTCCAGAGAACAATCCTTATTGGATCGAAGGTCCGCATATCTACAAGATTGACGGACAGTACTACCTGATGTGCGCCGAGGGCGGTACCAACTTCGGCGAGTGGCACTCGGAGGTCATCTTCAAGGGTGAGTCTCCTTTCGGTCCCTTCGTGTCGTATGAAGGCAATCCCATCCTGACGCAGGTGGGCCTGGACGAGAACCGTCCCAATCCCGTCTCCTGCGCCGGCCATGCCGACCTCGTGAAGGACGGCAACGGCCAGTGGTGGGCAGTGTTCCTTGCAGACCGTCCGTACCGCGGCAATTTCGAGAATATAGGCCGTGAGACCCATATGCTCCCAGTCACCTGGACAGAGGACAAGTGGCCTGTCATCCTTCCTGCCGGCGAGTCAGTACCGATGATCGTCCGCCACGAAGGTGTCAAGCGCGGAGACAATCTCACTTTCGGCAACTTCACACTTGTTGACGACTTCGATTCGCCCGAGCTCGGTGACCGCTGGATGACTGTCCGCAGTCCCGCCAAGGACAAGTATTCCCTCACCGACAAGCCCGGCTATCTGGAGCTCATCTGCTCGGAGGACAAGGCGACGGAGATGCACACTCCCTCCTATGTCGCACACCGCCTGCACCATCACAAGTTCTCGGCGACGACCAGGATGTATTTCACTCCTTCCAAGTATTCCGAGTCCGCCGGTCTCCTGCTCTTCAAGGACGAGAGGCACATGTATTCGTTCATGGTGTCCAAGGAGAATATCGCAGTACGCAAGACCGAGTTCGAGATCGTGGTCGAGCAGGGCAAGCGTCCGCGTTTCGAGGAAGCCAGCACCGATCTCGGTTCGGTTCCTGTCGGCAAGTACCGCTTCATCGACCTCAAGGTGACATCGGATGCAGAGACCTTCTCGTTCTGGTATGCCATCAACGGCAAGAAATGGCAGCCTCTCGTGGAGGGAGTCGATGCTTCTTACCTGACTTCCGCCAGCGCAGGCGGTTTCACCGGAACCCTCATCGGTCCTTACGCCGTGAAATAAACGGCTGTCTGATAATTGAAAAGCGCGGTCACTTATGTGCCGCGCTTTCTTTTTTACCTGATGAAATTCGTGAAGGCTCCCGGATCTCCGGAAGGCCGGCCCGGGGCGGGTTTGCCGCCGTTCTGCCGGAGGGCCCAGGCCATATTGTGCGCAAGCGTGCGCATGGTCTGCATGCCTTCGGCATCGAGGGCGGCCTGGCCCTCACTCTGGCCATAAGCGATGTTCCAGTACTGTGATGTCACCACCTGCATGTTCATCATCATGAAGGGCATGTTCAGGGTCTGGAATGCGGCAGTGGCGCCGCCGCGGCGGCATACCGCCAGGGCAGCGGCGGGCTTGCCGCTCACCGCGGAACCGTTGGAATAGAACATCCTCTGGATGACGGCCATGAGAGCGCCATTCGGCTGCCCGTAGTACACGGGAGAGCCGACTATGAGCGCGTCTGCCTTCTCCATCTTTTCGGAAATCTCGTTGCAGATATCGTCGTTGAAGACACAGCGTCCGGCGCCGCGGCATCTGCCGCAGGCAATGCAGCCGCGGACGGGCTTCGTTCCGAGCCAGACGATTTCGCTTTCAATACCTTCCGCCTCCAGTGTCCTGGCGATTTCGCCAAGTGCGGTGGCAGTATTGCCCTTGGAATGAGGGCTTCCGTTCAACAGCAATACTTTCATAGTCTTCTGATTATCGGTTGTTCTCAATACATTGCCGACAGGTTTCGCAGGCGGCACGGTGCGGCCGGCCAGCGGCTTCGCCGCCAGGGCCGCAGCGATCAGCGCCGCCTGCTTGATGAATGTCCTCCTGTCTGACATAAGTCTTATTTAACAAAAAGTCTCGGTGCGAAGTCCTTGAGGGCGCGGCGCCAGGTAAGCCACTCGTGGGCAGTACCTTGAGACTCGAAGTAAACATGGTTCACACCGGTCTTTTCAAGGAACAGATGGAAGTCGCGGACGCCTGTGTACATCTGGCCGGGCTCTTCGGTGCCGGTGCCGACATAAAGGAGTTCAACCTCATTGTTGAGCGTGGCGGGATAGCGCTCCTCGGTAGGAGCGAGGCCCGAGCCGCTGAAACCGCCGATATAGGCGAACTTGTCCTTGTGGTTGAGACCGATGGCCCAGCTCTGGAAACCGCCCATCGAAAGGCCCGTAATGGCCCTGTGCATGCGGTCGGGCAGGGTGCG
>JAFYZE010000237.1 GCA_017548805.1 Bacteroidales bacterium | reverse complement strand
GGACCCGCCCCGTCGGAGATGATCTCAAAACGGATCTCCTCCGCGGACATGATGCCGACCTCGACCTTGCGCTGGCGGCGCTTGAGCCGCCAGACTATGTCGCGCTCGGCCTCGGGCCGTACCGCGGCCTCGTCGAGCAGCTCCGCCAGCAGGCGGGCGTCGAGTTTCGCATAGTCCTCAGGATCAGGCACTATCAGCCATCCCGCCACATCCGCGCAGCCGGGAGCCATCGTGAGATGGTCCGGGCCTTCGCTGAAGAAGTGGTGCGTGCGATGCGTATCGCGCAGCACCACGATGGCGCGGTATTCCGCCCCGTCATGCCACACGAAAAGGTTGAACTTCGGCTCCTTCTCCCCTTCCTCCACCGGAACACTTTCCAGAAGGCGGTAGAAAAGCTTGCCTATGGACTTGGAAGTCCTGCCGCGGAGCGCGAACACGCCCCGCATGAAATGTTTGTAATGGTAGACCACCGCCTCCTGCACGCGGGTCAGGTATTCGAGATCACCGTCGATGTCGTAATGGACATCCTCGAGCCCCTCCTCCCGGATACGGTCCAGCAGCACGTCCATCTCCTTTTCCAAGGGCAGGATACCATGCGGACATGCTTGGAAATGAAGGTGTTCAGGAGCCGACGCCCCGCTCTCGGGGCCGTTGTAGAACACCGTGAAACCCGCCAGCGACCGCGCCATATCCAGCATGTCCACGAAATGATGCCAGATGGACTGCGGCAGATGACGCTCCGAAGCGATCACCAGATGCTGCAGGAATATGGGGAAAGGATTGATCTGAATGCGGTATTTCCGGCCCTTGCGGCCCTCGAAGGGCATGGTCATCTGCTCCCGCGGAAGGTTCTCCCGGCAAAGGAAGCAGGGCGCATCCTTGAGCGAGTCGGCGTCCGTTCCGGCCACGGCCGAAGACAGCCGGGCGGGATTGTGCTGCAGCACGACTTCGAGACCTCCGACCTCAAGGCGCCTGGTCGAAGCGGATTTCAGTCCGCGGAAACGGGCCGAGACCTCAGGCCAGACCGAAAGTTGGTCCTTTATGAATTTCCCAACCTTCTCCATGGCTCAAAGAAGGGATTCGAGCGACTGGCGGACCATCTGGAACTCCTGCTCGAAATTGGGGGTGAAAACATTGTGGGAGATATGCGCGTCAATGTCCGCGAACGGCCAGAACCGCCCTTCCGTGACTTCTACATGGTCAGGATGAAGGTCGAAACTGCCGACTGCGGCGAAGACATTGACCAGCTCGCGTTCCACCTGCGACTCGAAGACGTACGAGGTCAGGGACACGGGATTGAAATCGTAGAAGCCGAGCTCCTCCCCCGCTTCGCGGAAAAGGGCTTCTAGCACGCTCTCCCCATAGCTGACATGACCGCCGACGGCGGTGTCCCAGTACCCGGGGAGCAGGTCCTTGGACATGGAACGCTTCTGCAGGTACAGCTCGCAGTCACGGTTGAGGATGTGCAGATGGACTACAGGATGAAGGGGCTTTTCGCCTCCGTGGCACCACTCGCGGGCGCCCTGGCCCACGACTACGCCGTGGGTGTCCACTATAGGGAACATCTCCGACGCCCTGGTGTCCGCAGGCATATGACGACGGCTCAGGACAGGCGCGGCAGCGCCGACAGGATAGACCAGCTCAATCATATCTGACGGATAATGTCCAGCTCTTCCTTGGTATAAAGTATCGAATCCACGAAATCGGGGGCAATGCGTGCAAGCACGACGAACGCCACCAGCAGCAGTATTACAGCCGCCAGCACCGACGCCGCGACGATCCACCAGCGGCGGCCCCGGCGTCGGACTTCGCCAGCCGGCGCCTCTACCACGACAGGCTTCTCTTCCACAACTGGCTTCTCTTCCACGACTGGAACTTCCTCAGCTACTGGCTTCTGCTCCTCAACGGGCGCTTCCTCAGCCACCACCTCTGCGGCCGCCGGAGCTTTCTCCGCGACCGACGCCGGCTCGTCCAGGATCTGCTGGAGCGACGCTACGGCAGCCCGCATGTCATCCTCCGTCTCGACGTGGGTTTTGAGCGACAGCGGCTCCAGGCCGAAGCCGTCAGGATAGATGTTCAGGTCCTCGTCGGGGATGAAGAAGAAATTGTTCTCGCGGGTGGCCCGCAGGCGTCCCAGACCGGGGAAAATGACGGTCTTCCTGACCTTGAGGGTATCGCGCAGCTCCACCAGGAACTTCTCGAGTATCGACGCCGCCATCTGCTCGTCCACCCCGTTGGCACGGGCATAGAGCGCAGCCAGACGCCCGTCGGACGTCTCCCTCTGGCGGAATGAAAGGCGGCGGTAAGGAGGATTGATGGTATAGCCCTTGTCGGAAAATGAGGACGGCATCACTTCAGCCACGAAGGTGCCAACGCCCGGCAACGACACCTCGTCGTTGTCCAGTATCAGCTCGCCCACCATCTTGGACAAAAGGTCTATATCCATATAAGTCAGAAAATTAACGAAAACGGCCCCTCAAGGCATCACAAAGGTAATAAAAAAAGACCAAAATTATTTGATTGATTGAAAAAATGTCTTACCTTTGCAATCCCGTTCGGAAACGAATGTGGAACATTCCTCCTTAGCTCAGTTGGTTAGAGC
>JAFYZE010000236.1 GCA_017548805.1 Bacteroidales bacterium | reverse complement strand
AGATCCTCGCTGGGACGCGCATAGCCTCGCAGGAGGATCTCCCGCGCGTCGCGCGGGCACTCTCCTGCGGCGGCCGCGTCTCGGTCCTGATGAAAGCCGGACACCTCACGGACGACAGCCTTGTAGACATCTTCTACAATGCCGAGGAAGACACCATGCTCAAGCTTCCCTCGAAGCGGATCCACACTCCAAACACGCACGGAACGGGCTGTACGCTGTCATCGGCCTTCGCTTCGTACCTTGCACAGGGCCTCGGGCTGGACGATGCCGCCCGCGCCGCAAAAGACTACATCAACTCAGCCATAGTCTCCGGCGCGGAGTATTCCATCGGCCACGGCCACGGCCCCGTCGACCATTTCTGGGCATCCCACGCCCCAAAACAGTAAGCGGTCACGAAGCCTTTGCTTTTCAAGAACAGAATGCTTATATTTGTGTAAACCATAAACTTCTATCGTTATGAGCAACAAATACGCCGGTACCCAGACCGAGAAAAACCTGGAGGCCGCGTTCGCGGGCGAATCGCAGGCCAGGAACAAATACACTTACTTCGCTTCCGTGGCCAAGAAAGAGGGATACGAGCAGATATCCGCCCTCTTCCTCAAGACCGCAGAGAATGAGAAAGAGCATGCAAAGCTCTGGTTCAAGGAGCTTGAGGGCATAGGCGACACCGCCCAGAACCTCGCCGCCGCGGCCGACGGTGAGAACTACGAGTGGACCGACATGTATGAAAACTTCGCCAAGACCGCCGAAGCCGAAGGCTTCAAGGCCCTCGCCGCCAAGTTCCGCATGGTAGGTGCTATCGAGAAGCACCATGAGGAGCGTTACCGCGCCCTGCTGAAGAACGTAGAGGCCCAGGAAGTCTTCGCCAAGAGCGAGGTCAAGGTATGGGAATGCCGCAACTGCGGGCACATCGTAGTGGGCACAAAAGCCCCCGAGATCTGCCCCGTCTGCGCGCACCCGAAGGCGTTCTTCGAGGTCAACGCCGAGAATTACTAGGATTTAATTTGCTTCAGGCTCAGCCGCGGAAGGTTCCTCCTTCTGCGGCTGATTCGTTTTATCCTGATACAGGAAACGGCGGATCTTGTGGGTAGCGGTCTTGTTGAAGGGCTCCTTCATAACCTCTACATCCTTTATCTTCAGGAACTGGCTTACCTTTGAGTTGACGAAATCCATCACTTCCTTCTTTTTCTGCTCAAGGGTCTCGATGAATTTGTCCTCACCTTCCAGGTTCCAGTCTATCGTGCCTTCGTTGAACTGGACGAGGGCCACGAGCTGTCCAGCGCGGGATATAACGAGCGAGTCGTTGACACCGCCGATGTTGTTGATGACACTCTCGATCTCCTCTGGATAGATATTCTCTCCGGATGAGCCGATGATGACGTTGCCCATGCGGCCAAGGATGCCGTAACGGCCTTTCTTGTCGACTGTGGCCATGTCGCCGGTACGCATCCAGCCGTCCTCAGTCATGACGGCCTTGGTACGGAGGTAATCCTTGTAGTATCCTAGCATCACGTTCGGTCCCTTGACCTGGAGTTCGCCCTGGCCGGTCTCGGGATTGACGTCGGCAAGACGCACGCTTACGCCGAAGGATGCGGTGCCCGTAGTGCCGACGTGGGTCTTCTTAGGACCTGCGTCACAGATGAGCGGGGCGGTTTCAGTGAGTCCGTAGCCGATGGCGTACGGGAAGCGGCATTTCTTCAGGAATCGCTCCACCTCGACATCCAGTTTGGCGCCGCCGATACCGAAAAAGCGGATGCGGCCGCCGAACTGCTTCTTGAGTTTAGTCCCGACGAGCCAGTAGAGCAGCCACGGCATCTTGTCGCGGAGATAGGACAGGAATTTGCTGGCATTTATTGTCGGCTGGACCTTGCTTCGTACTATCTTCTCTATGATGAGGGGCACGGAGAGCATGGTCGTAGGCCTTATCTTGCTGATCGCAGCCATGAGGATGGTCGGGGTAGGAGGCTTCTGGATATAATACACCGAGGCGCCGCGGGCGAATGGATACAGCATGCCTATGCTCATCTCATAAGTATGGGCCAGAGGCAGGATGGACAGGAAAACGTCCTTGCGGTACACATGGTGGGCATACCAGGATTCCTCGATATTTGCACAGAAATTACGGTGACTCAGCATGACACCCTTGGCATTGCCCGTAGTGCCTGAAGTATAGATGATGGCGGCGATGTCCATCGGCTCGGGCTTCTTGATGGTACCGTCACAAGTATACTTGGTCTCATCCACGCGGATGAGGCTGAAATCGCTGATATCCACAACGATATGGAGCCGGCCGAGCGCTTCCTCGCTGATCTTCGGAAGCTGCTTGCGCGACACGAAGATTGCCTTGGCGTCCGAATGTACGAGGATGTTCTCCACCTCGTTGGGCGAGACTTCGGGCAGCATCGGCACCGCGATGCGGCCGAAGGATGTGACAGCGAAGAATGCCACGCCCCAGTTGGGCTGGTTCTCGGCAAGTATCGCAACCTTGTCAGAGGCATTGATGCCGAAGGTTGCGAGAACTCCGGAAAGTCGGTCGCAGGCTTCCTTGAAGCCGGCGTAAGTATAGTGACTGCCACCATCGACAAAGTCGGAGGCGGTGCGTTTGGCAAATTTGGACGAGGAGTACTCCAGAACGTCCGAAAGTGTCGGAAAACTATGTCTCATCAGTGAGTCCTGTACTTTTCAGGGTGCCTGGCACCCAGGTCCATGGATTCGTAAATCTGCTGCATGCGGCGTGTGTCGGCGGCGGCATCGTCGGTCAGTTCGAACTTCTGTCCGCATCCGATGCGCTTGCGTTTCCAGTCGAAATAGCAGAGAAAAACAGGAATGTCAGCCGTACGGGCTATGAGGTGGTATCCGCTCTTCCAGCGGGCCACGGGCTTGCGGGTGCCTTCCGGCGCAATCGCGAGATGGAAATGCTCGCGCGTTTCCATCTCACGCATCACCGAACGGACGATGGCCGAAGGGTTGGCCCGGTCCACCGGAATGCCTCCCATCGCGCGGACTATCCATCCGAGCGGAGGGAAGAACATCTCTTTCTTGACCATGCAGAGGGAAGTACCGCCTACGGCTTCATAATAAAGGTAGGCGACCACGAAATCAAGGATCGAAGTATGCGGAACTCCGAGGAGGATGCATTTATCCTCCTTGGGGATGTTCTCATCCATTTCCCATCCCCAGATATTCATTATGAGGCGGCAGAACTTTCTCCACATGGCTTTTCACTTTAATCATGCAAAAATACTCTTTTTAAGCTATCTTTGCAAATTCAAACCTAATGGACATGATAGAAAGGAGAGTAGTCATCACGGGCATGGGCATCATCTCGCCCATCGGAAACGATATAAATACATTCAAGGAAAGCATTAAGGAAGGCCGCTGCGGCATCACCCTCATCGAAGGCATGGATGAATACGGGGAACTCCCCGT
>JAFYZE010000235.1 GCA_017548805.1 Bacteroidales bacterium | reverse complement strand
TCCCTCACCCTCCAGTTGAGGGATACCGCCCTACCTTCGTCATCCTTCTACCATCGGTCGAAGGATACTGACTTTTCAACATTTTTCTTATCATCCTTCTACCTTGGGGTGAGGGTTGCGACCCTTCCTTTGTTATCTCTCACCCGCCTGCTGAGGGATAACGCACATACCGCCGCATCCCTCACCTTTTTGCTGAGGGATAACGTGCTCTCTTGTCAAAACTCTGCTGCCAGTCTAAGGTTACGGGCGTCTTAACTCTTTTTGACGTTAACTCTACGGTCGGTAGCATGCTGGTTCGCCTTTTTCTGAACAAATCGAGCCAATTTGTTCAGAAAAAGGTTATTTTTCTTCGAATCTGAACATTTTTACATTATTTGTTCAGATAGTGTTGAAGACGGTCGAAGGTTGATGAGGGGGGTATGTGAGGTCAGGGCTTTAGGGCTTCAGGCCGACGTACATGCGGCAGATGCCGAGGGTGAAGGCCTTATGGCGCACGCCGGCGTAGCCGCAGGCGCGCATCGTGGCCATCCACTCGTCGCGGCCGGGGAAATTCAGCACTGACGCTGGAAGATATCGGTATGCCGCTTTGTCGCCGGATACCTTGCCGCCGATGATTGGGAGAAGGCCGGTGAAATATAGTTTGTAGAACCAGCGGATTACTGGGTTGGACGGAACAGAAAGTTCCAGGATGACGAGTTTGCCGCCGGGCTTCAGGACGCGGAGGATTTCACGCAGGGCTGTCTCACGGTGTTCGAAGTTTCTGATACCGAAAGCGATTGTGACACAGTCGAATGTGGCGTCGGCGTAGGGGAGGGACTCGCTGTCGCCCTGCACGCAGGCGACGCGGCCCTCAAGGCCGGCGGCCGCGAGCTTGGCCCGCATCACGGCCAGCATGCCCTCGGAGAGGTCAAGGCCGGTGACGCGGCTGCCGGGCGCCATCGCGCGGGCAATGGCGATGCTGAAATCGCCCGTCCCGCACGCGATGTCGAGGATCTCCTGCCCGGCAGGGTGCCCGGCTGTGCCGCCGGCGCTAGGCGCCGGGGCTTTGCGGACGATCTCCTTGATCGCCCGCCGGCGCCAGCTTCGGTCGATACCGAGCGACATAATATGGTTCAGACGGTCGTAGTCCCCCGCGATCCCGTCGAACATCTGCTGTATCTTCTCCTTTTTCGGCATACTTTGACAAATATAGCGATTTTCCAGCAGGAGTGGTTCTTTTTGCGGCTCCCTTCGGGAAAAAGGTAGTGGGAAAAGTACGGCCTTGGCTCAGTGAGAAAACGCCTGCGGCCACTGCGGCTCCCAACTGCCACCGCCGCACCCGCGGCCACCGCGCGCTGCCCACGAGGACAGCGGGGCCGCGGAATCCTAGCGGTCGAGAACGGAGAACTGCAGCCTCCCTACCCGGCGGGGGTGAAGTGCTGGTCACGGTAGTGCTGGGGCGAAACGCCGGAGAAGCGCTTGAAAGTGCGGGTGAAATAGGACAGGTCGTCGTACCCCAGTGTCAGCGCGATGGACTTGATGTTGGCGTTGCTCGTGGCGAGCAGGACCATGGCCCTTTCCATCTTAACCTTTGTAATATACATGTTGGGAGTCTCCCCGGTCTCTTTCTTGAACAGCCTGATGAAGTGCTCCATGGAGAGGGAAGTGCTGTCTGCCAGGTCCTTGACCATTATCTTGTTGCCGATGTTCTTCCGGATAAACTTCAGTGCGATCCTGATCCTCTCATCCTTGGAGGAAGACTTGGGCCTGGCCGCCTCCAGGAACCTGGAGGTCAGGATATACACTATGCCCCGGGACTCGACTATGTCCTGGAACTCCCTGGCCTTGTTGATGCGAATGTTCTCGATCAGGGTTGAATGGTTGTCGTAGCTCTTGGGATTGGACTGCTGCAGCCGGCCCTTCGGGTTCAGCTCGCAGAGCCTCTGGAAAAGCTTCGAATCGCCATCATGTGGAGCAACCTCGAAAGGGAAATCGTACTCTTCGAAAATCTTGCTCTTTGACAGCACATCCTCATAAATATGTATGTAGTAATGCTCGAAATGTTCGTTACAGATATTGGTGTGCTTGGTGAATGAAGGTACGATATAAAGCTTGCCCGGATAAAGGTCATGGACGCCGTCCTCCATCCGTATCTGTGCGTGGCCGTCAGTGACATAGTATAGCCTGGTGAACGGACTGGAGACATCCTTCCAGTTCCAGTCACTGTTGTGGACTGCATATCCGACATTGAGGACCAGAAGCCTCAGGTCATCGACAGAATAATCCATGTCAAAAGCTTAAAATTCAAGTGCAATATAGCAATTCTCTGATATAAAATTGATAAAACGTTTCAATATTTTTGCACATGTCAAAATAATACAACTATTTGTAAATAATTTTCCAACTACTTCTGAGTTTCTGCCGTAATTTTATAAACGAAACGGGATAACCAATCTTTTTCATGAATTATAGGGAAATCGGTCGGACAGGGATGGTAGTCTCCGAATTGTCCTTCGGATGCTCCTCGTTGGGAGGGGTATTCCGGAGCGTAAAGGAGCAGGAAGCCATCGAAGCTGTCTTTACTGCCATCGAGTGCGGCATCAACTTCTTGGATGTCTCGCCTTATTACGGACATTACAAAGCTGAAACCGTGTTGGGCAAGGCCCTGAAGTCCATTCCCCGGGACAAGTACTATCTGTCCACCAAGGTCGGCAGATACGGCAAGGACGGGGTCAATATCTGGGACTATTCAGCCAAGAGGGCCAAGGAGAGCGTGTATGAGAGCATGGAGCGCCTGAACATCGACCACATCGACCTTATCAATGTCCACGATATCGAGTTCCAGGCCTCCCTACCCGGCGGCCTGAAAAAGGTGGCGGAAGAGACTCTTCCCGCGCTCCATGAGCTGAAGGAGGAGGGCGTTGTCGGACATATCGGCATCACGGACCTGCAGCCCGAAAACCTCAAATGGGTTATTGACAATACAGAAAGCGGGCTGGTCGAGTCCGTCCTCTGCTTCTGTCACTACTGCCTGAACGATACGCTGATCCTGGATTACCTCGACGAATTCGAGCAGAAGGGCGTCGGCGTCATCAATGCTTCCCCCCTGTCCATGGGACTGCTCTCCGAAAAGGGTATCCCCGACTGGCATCCCGCCCCGAAGACATTGGTCGAAGTCTGCGCGCAGGCGGCAGAATACTGCAAGGGCGTCGGCTACCCGATAGAGAAGCTCGCCATGCAGTTTGCCACCGCCAATCCAAGGATAGCCACGACCCTGTTCAGTTCGGCCAATCCCGACAATGTCAGGAGGGATGTCGCATACTTTGAATCCGAAACCGATGCAGCTCTGCTGGAGGCGGTCACGAAGATTATCGAACCGCACTTCGGCGAGCGATGGAATAATACTTAAAGTTTGTTTGTTTGGTTAATGGTTGGTTCCGGGGCAGCCTCCCTCGCTGGGAAGCGCGGGAGGCAAAGGCCCCCAGGGAACAAGATTGAAAACGAAAGAATTAACACTCACCATACTAATTCTATAACCATGATGAAAAAACATCTCTTGTTTGTGCTGGCGTTCTTTTTTATTGTATGCCAGTCCGCCTTTGCCCAGCAAAGGACAATTACCGGAGTCGTTACGGATGAGAACAACGAACCCCTGGTGGGTGTCGCCGTTCTCCTTCAGGGTAGCGTCTCCGTCGGAACGATCACGGAACTTGACGGAACCTATTCAATTTCGGTCCCTTCGTCAGGAGCCGTCCTCCAGTTCTCGTCCCTCGGCTACCTCTCCCAGACGGTTCCCGTAGGACAGTCGAACAACATCAACGTGTCCCTTGCACTTGACAACATGCAGTTGCAGGAGACGGTGGTGGTCGGATATGGTGTCCACAAGAAGGAGACATTGACCGGATCCATCGTGACCGTCAAGGGCGATGAACTCACGAAGAGCCCTTCACCGAACCTCGGTTCGTCCCTTGAAGGCCGTCTCCCCGGCCTCATCGTGAACCAGCGTTCCGGTGAGCCCGGACGTGACGACCCGTCCATCCATATCCGCGGTTTCAGTACTTTCGGTACCACGACCCCGCTCTACATCATCGACGGTGTCGAGCGTGACGGCATGACCCGTTTGAACCCTGATGATATCGAGAGCATCACCGTCCTGAAGGACGCATCAGCCGCTATCTACGGAGCCCGTGCTGCTAACGGTGTCATCCTCATCACCACGAAGAAAGGACAGGAAGGAAAGGCCACCTTCTCGGTTGATTTCAGTACTTCCTTCTCCGCCCCTACCAAGATTCCCGATATGCTGGACGCAGTCACCTACTCCGAGGTCTACAACGAAGGCGACTGGGACAGGAAGGGCAGGCCGGCGAACTACAATCCCGCCATCGCCCTTTCCGATATCGAGAAATACCGCAACGGTTCTGACCCCGTCCTCTATCCGAACACCGACTGGGTAAAGGAGACCCTCCGTCCGTACGCACTCCAGACCCGTACCAGTGTCCAGGCTTCCGGCGGTACCAAGAACGTCCGTTACCTCCTTTCCTTCGGCGCAAGGACCCAGGGACCTGGCTTCTATCACCAGCTTGAGGAGTACAACCAGTACACCTTCAGGACCAATGTCGAAGTAGATTTCAGCGATTACTTCACCGTAGGCGCCAACATCAGCGCCATCCTTTCCAACGAGACCCACAGCCATGTGAGCACCCACGACAACTTCGTGAACATCCTCATGGCTGACCCTCGTCTCATCGCTGTCTATCCCAACGGACTTATCGCTCCCGGACGACTCGGAGAGAACCCCCTCCTGCTCGACACGCGCGGTTACAACAAGTCCTGGAGGTCTCCTATCTATTCCACCTTCACCGCTACCTACAAGATTCCGTGGGTCGAAGGCCTCAGGGTAGATGCCTCCTTCAACTACGACATCTCCACCTCGAAGAACAAGGTATGGTCCATTCCTTACTTCTATCACGAGTACAACGTGAACACCGGAGAGTATGACTACAAGCAGGGTACCGGCCAGAGCACCGTCACGCTCACCGACACCTACAACTATGGTACTAACATGCTCTACAACTACCGCATTACCTATGACAGGTATTTCGGTGACCATCGCGTAGCACTCATGGTCGGTCAGGAGCAGCAGATCAACCAGAGCTCCTCCGCAATGGCCAGAAGGCAGAACTTCATCAGTACCGCGATCGAAGAGATCAACGTCGGTAGCACCGCTGCGGAAGACAAGGACAACTCCGGTTCTTCTTCGAAGACCGCCCGTAACAACTACTTCGGCCGCTTCAACTACGAGTATGCATCGAAGTATCTGTTGGAGCTCCTGTTCAGGTATGACGGATCCTACAAGTTCCCCAAGGACAAGCGCTACGGTTTCTTCCCTGCAGCTTCGTTCGGATGGCGTATCTCCGAGGAGCCTTTCATCAAGAACAACGCCCCTTGGATCAACCAGTTGAAGCTCCGCGCATCACTCGGACAGACCGGTAATGACGCCGTCTCCGCTTACCAGTACATGCAGAACTACAGTTTCGGAGGCAACTTCATCTTCGGAACCAGCACCTCTGCAGGTATCCAGCCCGGCACCATGCCCAACCCCAACATCACCTGGGAGAGGAGTACTAAGTACGACCTCGGTCTTGAGACCACACTGTGGAACGGCCTGTTCGGCGCTGAAGTCACCGTCTTCAAGGAGAAGCGCAACAACATCCTTACCGCCAGGAACCTCTCCATCCCGAGCACCTTCGGTTTCTCCTCTCTCCCTAACGAGAATATCGGAAAGATCGAGAACCACGGATATGAGATCGTCCTGAGCCATCGCAACAGGGTGGGTGATGTGTCCTACAACGTATCCGGCAACATGTCGTACGCCAAGAACACCATCATCTTCATGGATGAGACCCCGAATGTGGAAGAGTATCAGAACCGCACCGGCCACCCCATTGGCGCCGGCCTCTACTACAAGGCTGACGGCATCTTCCACACCCAGGAAGAGCTTGACTCCTATCCTCACCACAGCAGGACCCACGTTGGAGACCCTAAGATCATAGACCTCAACAATGACGGCAAGATCGACTCCAACGACCGTTTCCGCTTCGACTACGATGCCACTCCTAGGTATGTCTTCGGACTCAACTTCGGTGTCAATTACAAGAATTTCGATCTCAGCATGCTCATCCAGGGCCAGGCCGGAGCTTACAACTATGACGACGAGTATGTCAAGCTCGGTGTTTCCGACTACAGCAACAGTACCGTACACAGGTCCATCAACCGTTGGACCGTCGACAATCCCAACGGTACCATGCCGAGAGCGGACTGCTACCAGCCCGGAAGCTCCACCTTCTTCCTCCATAACGCTTCGTTCGTCCGTCTGAAGAATATCGAATTCGGCTATACCATCCCCAAGAGTGTCATGAGCCGTATCGGCTTCAACTCCTGCAGATTCTATGTCAGCGGATTCAATGTCCTGACCTGGGCCAAGGAGGTCAAGTGGAGTGACCCTGAGGTCAGCGGCAACTACCTCAGCTATCCTCAGCAGCGCGTTCTTAACCTTGGAGCAAGAATCCAGTTCTAATTAAAAGCTAACGATATGAAAAAGATATTTGCAATCATCCTTACAGTAGTGGCAATATCCGCTTGTAGTGACAAGATACTGGATATCAAACCTACCAACAGCATTTCCGATGCTGCCGTATGGTCGGATCCCAGTTTGATCAGGGCCTACCATACCGCTCTCTTCAATGCCATCCCCCACGGCTTCAAAATCGACATGCAGTGCAAGACCACTGATGAGATCGTCACCGTCAACTCCGGCAGCTCCCCGGTGATCGCACTGGCGACCCTTACTCCGGACAACGTCGGCAACCTTTCCACCACTCAGTGGCATGGCGGATGCAACCTCCACTATTGGAATCAGGCATACCAGTACCTCCGCAGGATCAATTTCTTCCTGGAGCAGATGGAAACGACCGAAGTCTCCATGCAGGACAAGGATAAGCTCGTCGCCGAAGCCAGGTTCCTCCGCGCCTTCATCTATTTCTATCTGATCGAGCGCTACGGAGACGTTCCTCTAGTGACCCAGTCCTACGAGCTTGGTTCGGAGGATACCTTCAGCAGCACTCCGTTCGATGAGATAGTGTCCTTCATTGACAAGGAACTGTCCGCGATCATGCCTTCACTCCCTGACTATTACGGAACCAATGATGCCAATTTCGGCCATCCCACCAAGGCAGTGTGCCAGGCTCTCCTGAGCAGGATGTACCTCTATGCCGCATCCCCCCTGTTCAACACTTCGAACGACAAGTCGAAATGGAACAAGGCCTATGAGGCATCCAAGAAGTTCATCGATACCTACACCCAGTACTCTCTCTATCCTGACTACGAGAAGATGTTCAACCAGGCCAGCGGTACTCCGAACAGTGAGATCATCTTCGCCCAAAACTTCACCTCGACCAGCAGCCACCAGTACCCGATCAACACGATCGGCCGCCGCTACGGTGGATATGGCGGATGGTGGGGAAGTTCCGGTGTCTCCAAGGAGCTCCTCGACGACTATGACATGATCAACGGCGAGCCTGCTTTCATCTGGAACAACGGTGTCAAGACCATCAACCCTGCTTCCGGCTACGATCCCCAGCACCCTTATGACAACAGGGATCCCCGTATGGATATGTGTATCCTCCACGACGGTTCGCAGTTCCACGGTGTCACTTTTGAAATGTGGGTGTCTACCGACGGTACCAGCTGGGGATATGACAACGTCCACCAGAGTAGTGACAACCCTGCCAGCAACCAGCAGATGAGGA
Organism: Bacteroidales bacterium; assembly: GCA_017548805.1. Next base: position 4,701 of record JAFYZE010000235.1, on the reverse strand, counting down.
AGTTCATGCCGCCGGATGAGATTCCTCTTACATGGCAGGAGAAATATGTCATGCCTTGGATCCACTTCCGTCTGGCTGAGATTTACCTCAACTTCGCAGAAGCTGCATTCGAGACCGGCAAGGAAGCCGAGTGCCGCGAGTACATCAACAAGATCCGCGCCCGCGTCGGAATGCCCGGCCTGCCGGCATCCGTCACCGGTGAAGCCCTCAGGGCCCGCCTCTACAACGAGCGCCACATCGAACTTGTGTTCGAAGAGCACAGATACTTCGACCTCCGCCGCTGGATGATCGCCTCCGAGGTGCTCAACCGCCCTGGACACGGTATCAAGATCACCCTGGACAAGGCAACCGGAGTAAAGACTTACGAAGACGAGTTGCTCCTCGACAGGAAGTTCAACGATTCGATGTACCTGCTTCCTATCGCAACGGACGAACTCCTGAAGAACAACGGTACTCTGCAGCAGACCAGAACCTGGAGATAATTCATTATTTTTGTGCTGTGGCTGGTATCCAACCACAGCACAATTTTTAGTACAGCTATGAAAAGAGCAGCTTACATTCTCGGCGCGGTACTCTGTATGTGCGCCCTCTCCTGCAACGGACAGACCGAGGCAGGCGTAAACGAAGTCTTATGGTACGATGCGCCGGCCGGTGTCTGGCTGGAAGCGCTGCCCCTGGGCAACTCCAACATGGGAGCCATGGTATATGGCGGTGTCCAGAAAGAGGAGATCCAGCTCAACGAAGAGACATTCTGGAGCGGCGGTCCCCATAACAACAACAGCCCGCGTTCGCTCGCGCGCCTGGACGAAGTGAGGCAGCTGATCTTCGACGGAAAGGAGGCTGAAGCCAAGACCATCATCGACCAGGACTTCGTCGTCGGGCCGCACGGAATGAGGTTCCTCAATGCCGGAAGCCTGTTCATCGAGTTCGAAGGAGTGGGCGAGGCTGAGAACTACCACCGTCAGCTTGACCTGTCCAATGCCGTCAATACCACCACGTACACCTCCAACGGTGTCAACTATACGAGGACGGCATTCGCCTCGATGCCCGAAAAGGTAGTCGTAGTCCGTCTCACCGAGGACAAGAAGACTTCGTTCTCGCTGTCTTACAACGCGCGCCTGCCGTTCGAGGCCAAGGCCAACGGCAAAGACCTTGTAGCGGTCGTGCAGGGCGACTCGATGGAAGGCATCGACGCCAAACTCGCCGCTGAGATCGTGATCCGGGTCAAGTCCAACGGCTCCGTCACGGCAGCGGGGGACAAGATCAATGTAAGCGACGCGACCGAGACCATGCTGCTCATCTCCGCAGCCACCAATTTCGTCAACTACCACGACGTCAGCGGCAACGCTTCCGCCAAGAACGCCGAAAGGCTGGCCGCGGCGGAGAAGATGTCCTACAAGCAGCTTCTCAAGCGCAGCGTCGATGCATACAAGGACCAGTACGACAGGGTGGATCTCGAACTTCCTGCCGGAGCCAATGCCTCCCTTCCCACCAGCCAGCGCCTCGACTCGTTCACTGGCAGCGACGACATGGGAATGGTGGAGCTGATGTTCAACTACGGCCGCTACCTGCTCATCAGCAGCTCGCAGCCGGGCGGACAGGCCGCTAACCTCCAGGGCGTCTGGAACCAGGAGCACATGGCCCCTTGGGACAGCAAGTATACCATCAACATCAACGCTGAGATGAACTACTGGCCCGCAGAGGTCTGCGGCCTCACCGAGACCACCGAGCCGCTCTTCTCGATGATCAGGGACCTCAGCGAGACAGGTGCCATCACCGCCCGCGAAATGTATGGCTGCGGCGGCTGGATGGCGCACCACAATACCGACATCTGGAGGATCGCCGGCCCTGTCGACGCCTCCGACTGGGGTATGTACCCCAACGGTGGCGCATGGCTCGCCACGCACCTCTGGGAGCACTATCTGTTCACCAGGGACAAGGCTTTCCTGAAGGAGTGGTACCCGGTGATCAAGGGCGCCGCCGACTTCTATCTTGACTACATGCAGGTCGATCCCAATAACGGCTACCTCGTGGTCGTTCCTTCCGTCAGCCCCGAGCACGGCGGCGTCGGCAAGGCCAACCCGCTCACCGCCGGCTGTACGATGGACAACCAGATCGTAGTCGATATCATGACCGCGGCCAAGACCGCCGCCTCCGAACTCGGCATCGACGAGGCTTACCAGAAGACGCTCACCGAGACCATGGCCAAGCTCCCGCCCATGAAGGTCGGCCAGTACGGTCAGCTCCAGGAGTGGATCGAGGACATGGATGATCCCAAGGATGAGCACAGGCACATTTCGCACCTCTACGGCCTCTATCCTTCCAACCAGATCAATCCCGACACGCCCGAACTTTTCAACGCCGCCAGGGTCACCCTCATCCAGCGCGGCGACCAGGCCACCGGCTGGAGCCTCGGCTGGAAGACCAACTTCTGGGCCCGCATGCTGGACGGCAACCATGCCTTCCTCATCCTCAGCAACATGTTCACGCTCATCGATCCGAACGTCGGCTTCGGACGTCCCAGGATGGCTCCGGGCGGCCAGCGTCCCAAGATGGGAAGGACCTATCCCAACCTCTTCGACGCCCACCCGCCGTTCCAGATCGACGGCAACTTCGGAGCTACCGCCGGTGTGGCGGAGATGCTCCTCCAGAGCCAGAACGGCTATGTCCACCTACTCCCCGCACTGCCTGATGCATGGCCTACCGGAAGCGTCAAGGGCTTCCGCGCCCGCGGCGGATTCATCGTGGACATGACATGGGACGGCGGCAAGCTTGTCAAGGCCAGCGTCAAGTCCCAGGTCGGCGGCCCCCTGAAGGTCAGGGTCGGCGACAATTACTATGACTTTGACACCAAGGCCGGCGAGACCGTCAAGATCTCCCTATAGACTATAGAAACAACCCAGCATTATGCGCAGAATCATTCTACCCCTTGCCTTGTGCATCATCGCCCTCCAGGCGCCTGCACAGGACAAACCCTTCCTCGAGGACTTGCCGTACTATATGGAAAACCTTGAGGTTTTCGAGTTGAACCAGGAGCCCGGAAGGGCCTTCCATATCCCCGCCCACAATGTTTCCCTGGACGGAAAATGGCGTTTCCAGTACTTCGAGTCGCCCTATGACGTTCCAAAGGACTTCTTCAATCCGTCGTTCAACGACAGGAAGTGGTCCTGGATCGAGGTACCGTCCAACTGGGAGATGCAGGGCTTCGGACAGGCGCTGTTCCGTAACGTCAGCGCCCCCTTCGCGGTGACCATGCCCGAGTCCCTCCTGGAGCGGTACCGCAAGATATTGGATGACCCCAATGCGAGCGAACAGCAGAAACGCATGGCGCGGTTCCGCGCCGGGGGCGGCCCGGTCAATCCTTTCGCCGTGCAGATCCCCAATGTCCCGATGGATTTCAACCCCACCGGAGCATACCGCACCACCTTCAACCTCCCTTCGTCCTGGAAGGGCGAGCAGGTCTTCCTGCGTTTCGAGAAGGTCGCCTCGGGCTCGTTCGTATGGGTCAACGGCAAGCAGGTAGGATACAATGAAGGTGCACAGGAGCCCTCCGAGTACAATATCACCAAGTATGTCAAGCCCGGCAAGAACACCGTGGCTGTGATGGTGGTGAAGTACTGCGACGGCTATTACCTGGAAGGACAGGACTACTGGCGTCTGGCCGGTATCTTCGATGACGTCACTGTCTTCGCCACGCCCCAGGTCCGCATCCGCGACTGGCAGGTGATCACGGATTTCGACGCGTCGTATACCGACTCCGACCTCAGCCTGGCGGTGGACGTCCAGGCATTCGATGCACAGGCCTCCGGCTACTCCCTTTCCGCCGTGGTTTCCGACGGCGGAAAGGCTGTGGCTACCATGGAGCAGTCCGGGCTCAGCGTGGCTGCCGGAGGGCAGCAGAAGGTAAACTTCCGTGCCCGCGTGGCCTCGCCGAAGAAATGGTCGTCCGAGACTCCCGACCTCTATGACCTCAAGATGACGCTCAAGGACGCCTCCGGACGCGTCGTTGACGAGGTTACAAAGCGCATAGGTTTCAAGAAGACCGAGATACGCGAAGGCGTATTCTACCTGAACGGCAAGCCGATCAAGGTCAGCGCCGTCAACTCCCACATGCAGCATCCCGACCTCGGCCATGCCATGACCGAAGATGTGATCCGCAGGGATTTCGAGATTCTCAAGCAGTTCAATTTCAATGGTGTGCGCACTTCTCACTATCCTCCTGTCAACGAATATCTCGACCTTGCTGACGAGTACGGCATATTCATTATCGATGAGACTGGAGACGAGGCACATGCCTCCGAGTATGTAAGCGATATGCCAGAGTTCACGGAGATGTACCGCGAACGCGTCCGCAGGATGGTCCTCCGTGACCGTAATCACGCCTGTGTGCTCATATGGAGTGCCGGAAATGAAAGCGGTGAGGGCAACAATATCACAGAAGTCGTGAAGGAAGGAAAGTCATACGATCCCACCCGCTTCTGGATGTACGGCGGCAATGCCGCCAAGCATCCCGCGGAGGATATTGTCGGACCCCGTTATCCTTCCCCCATGGAGTTGGAACTGGGCTATGGCCTCGATACCAAGGACCTGCGCCCGTCCTTCATGGATGAGTACCTGTCAGTCGCCGGAAACGGCGGCGGTGGCGTGGACGACTACTGGGATGTCATCTATGCGCATCCGAAGTCTATGGGCGGAGCCCTT
>JAFYZE010000007.1 GCA_017548805.1 Bacteroidales bacterium | reverse complement strand
CTTAAACAGGATACTACTATGGCAAAAGATGTTGAAATGAACGCCGCGGATGTCAATGCCGCCAGGATGAAGGCGCTGCAGGCGACGATCGACAAGATCGAGAAGGATTACGGCAAAGGTACGATCATGAAGCTCGGCGACCAGCCGCAGTTTGACGTGCAGGTCATTCCGAGCGGATCGGTGGCCCTGGACCACGCGCTCGGCATCGGCGGTTACCCGCGCGGACGTATAATCGAAATATACGGACCTGAGTCCAGCGGAAAGACCACGCTCGCCATCCACGCCATCGCCGAGGCGCAGAAGCAGGGCGGCATAGCAGCCATGATCGACGCCGAGCATGCTTTCGACCGCACTTATGCCAAGGCGCTGGGAGTCAACCTCGAGACTCTCCTCATCTCCCAACCCGACAACGGCGAGCAGGCCCTCGAGATCGCGGACAACCTCATCCGCTCGGGTGCCATCGACATCGTCGTCATCGACTCCGTGGCAGCTCTTACGCCCAAGGCCGAGATCGAGGGAGAGATGGGCGACAACAAGGTCGGCCTCCAGGCCCGCCTGATGAGCCAGGCCCTCCGCAAGCTCACCGCCAACATCTCCAAGACCAATACCTGCTGCATCTTCATCAACCAGCTCCGTGAGAAGATAGGCATCATGTTCGGCAACCCTGAGACCACCACCGGCGGCAACGCCCTCAAGTTCTACGCCTCCGTGCGTCTCGATGTCCGCCGCACCACCCAGCTCAAGGACGGCGACGAAGCCACCGGCAACCGCACCCGCGTCAAGGTCGTCAAGAACAAGATGGCCCCGCCTTTCAAGAAAGCCGAGTTCGACATCCTCTTCGGCGAAGGCATCTCCCACACCGCCGAGATATGCGACCTTGCCGTCGAACTGGACATCATCCACAAGAGCGGTTCGTGGTTCAGCTACAACGGCGAGAAGCTTGCCCAGGGACGTGACGCCGTCAAGCAGCTGCTCAGGGACAACAAGGAGCTCTGCGACGAGATAGAGGCCAAGATCCGCGAGGAGATGGCGAAAATCAACGACTAGTTTATTTATGGGAAAAATCATTTTGACGGGAGACCGTCCGACCGGACGTCTCCATATAGGACACTACGTAGGATCCCTCCGCAGGAGGGTCGAACTCCAGAACAGCGGCGAGTACGACAAGATCTTCATCATGATCGCCGACGCGCAGGCCCTCACTGACAACGCCGACAACCCCGAGAAGGTCCGGCAGAACATCATCGAGGTGGCCCTGGATTACCTCTCGGCCGGACTCGACCCGGAGAAGTCCACGCTCTTCATACAGTCACAGGTCAGCGAGCTGACCGAGCTGACGTTCTTCTACATGAACCTTGTGACGGTCCAGCGCCTCCAGCGCAACCCCACAGTCAAGCAGGAGATCCAGATGCGCGGCTTCTCGGACAGCGGCGAGGACAACAAAGCCGGCACGCCGGTAGGTTTCTTCTGCTACCCCATCAGCCAGGCAGCGGACATCACAGCTTTCAAGGCTACGACCGTCCCTGTGGGTGAGGACCAGGCCCCCATGCTCGAGCAGACACGCGAGATAGTCCACAAGTTCAACACCGTCTACGGCCCGACGCTTGTCATGCCCGACATCCTCCTGCCGGACAACGCCGCGTGCATGCGTCTCCCCGGCACGGACGGCAAGGCCAAGATGAGCAAATCCCTTGGCAACTGCATCTACCTCTCCGACAGCGCTGAGGAGGTCAAGGCCAAGGTCCGGAGCATGTACACCGACCCCGGACACCTCCAGGTCAGTGATCCCGGCAAGGTCGAGGGCAATACCGTATTCACCTACCTCGACGCTTTCTGCAAGCCGGAGCATTTCGACAAGTTCGCATCCTGCTTCGTCGGAAAGAAAGTCAGTTTCGAGTTCCACAACCTTGATGAGGTCAAGGACCAGTACCGCCGCGGCGGTCTCGGTGACGTGATGATCAAGTTTTTTCTCAACGAGGTGCTCAACGACACCCTGGAGCCCATACGCAAGCGACGCAAGGAATTGGAGCAGAATATCCCCTACGTGTATGAGGTGCTGCGCAAGGGCAGCGAGGTCGCCCGCGCCGCCGCGGCCGAGACCCTCGCCGACGTCAAGCGCAGCATGCGCATCAACTATTTCGACCCGGGTGTCCTCGACGCCCTTATCGAGGAGCAGAAAGCTAAATACAGTCTCTGATGATTACCGAGATTCTTGACAAGCAGAAAGCTTTCTTCGAAGCGGGAAACACATGGGACACCCGCAGCCGCCGGGCCATGCTCCAGATCCTGGCCAATACCGTTAAGGAAGTCTGCGGCAGCGGTAACCCTTCCACCGTATCGGTCCTGGCTCAAGTCAAGGACTTCCGTGACCACCTCTACAGATGGACCGGCACGGGCAGGCTGCGTATGTTGCTGAGCCTGTTCGCCAAACCTGGCGGCTCAGGGCCGGTCCCGCATGGGACCGTCCTGATCGACGGGGGTGCGGCGAAGGACGCAGGGGCGATCCTCGCCCCTCTCGTCTCCGCCCTCGCCGCAGGCAATACCGCCATCGTCCTTGTCCCCGACTCCCCCGCCGGAGAGGCTGTCAGCCGCATCGTCGACGAGACGTTCACCGACGACTTCGTCGCCACGGTCCCTACCGCTGCTGCTCCCGCCGCCTTAGACGAGACTGCACAAGACGGCGGAGCGGAAGCCGCCGAAAAGGCGGGCTTTGACTTCGTCTACCGCTGCGGCAGCGGCCTCCCCTGCCTTGGCCGCGACGGCTTCCTCACCTTCTCCAAACTCATCTCGGGCTAACACCTCCCCTTCTTCCCCATCCGTGCGGGATTTTGCCCAAAACTCGCACGGATGAAGGAAAAACAGACAATCCGTGCGGGATTCAGCCAAAAATCCGCACGGGAGAGGGATTCAGACATATATCTTCGCGAAAAGGGGTCATTGGCTGAGCCATTGACCCCTTTTCCGTGGAGATGGGCGGACTCGAACCGCCGTCCAAACAACGCACAAGAGAGCTTTCTACACGCTTATCCGTCCTTTGATTGTCGGCTACGGGCTGCCGGAAGGCGGGCCACCCGAAGCTTATCCTCTGCGTCTTAGTGAGGATTCAGAGGAATTACCCCACGCGTCCGGTTTGAATGATACCCCTGGGCCCGACCATAACCGGCGTAAAGCTCGGAGGGATACTCGTCTGACCCGCAGCCTAGGCGGACCGGATTAAGCAATTTGACTTGGTCAAATTAAGCAGCGAGTGCGAAATTGTTGTTGCCAACTAGTTTTTCGGAAACTGGTATTTACGTGAGGGCTTCCGACTCACGACGTGCTTACTGTCCCGCATCGATGCTGTCAAAACCAAAACATCCCCAGTAACAGAAAGTGGTGCAAAGTTAGCAAGAATCGCCGACTTTGCACCACGTTGTCATGATTTATTTATCTATTTCACTTTGGGCACCGTGCGTCCCCGGCGGACGTCGGGAGCCGTCTTTGCGGCGGGAGCGGCCGCCTTGCGGCCCTGCCCGACGCCGTGGCGCTGCGCGGACCCGGCAGCCGCAACTGCGCGTTGCGCCGTCGCTCCACGCTGCAGGCTGAAGTCCCTGCCCGCAGTCCTTCTGGCTGCCGCAGACTGGGTCGATGCGACCGTGAACTCTACCTTGCCGGTGTACCCACCCTTGAAGGTGCCGCCGTAGGTCTCGTCCTCGTCCACGAAGTCGAAGTCCAAAGCGTATCCATCACCGCTCTTCTTTATGTCAATGCTGCCCTTGGAAGCCGCATACCAGGCCGTACCGCCCTTGCAGTACCAGGTACCCCAGGCATTCTGGTCACTATCGGAATAACCCGCAATGATCACTCCGGGAACAAACTCCGAGGTCTTGTCCACATCAGGATTGATCAGCTTGGAGAAGACTGCCTCAGGCAAAGACTTATCGTACTTCTTCTCGGTAAGAATCTCTACGCTGGTGTACTCCTTCGTGGACTCGGCATCCTTGTCATAGAAGTAAAGGATCCAGTCGCGATAGTCGGTGCACTCGATGCCGTCCCAGACCTGGCCCCAGTCTTCGGCCACAACGCGCGTGATATTGTTCATCACCACATTCTTAGGCATCTCTTCCTGGCGGTTGTCGATGATCTCGAGCGGGCCCTCGTACTGGCAGGTATACGAACCTGACGGCGTTGTGAAATAAGCCTTGATGCTGTATTGCGACCCGGAACGGGATATCTCGATGTTTCCGTCTTTCACGAGCTCAATGCTCCAATTTGTACCCGAATTGTCATACTGGCGGTAAATATAGGAAGGATAGATCGTGCCGTCCTCCTCCAGTCCGTCTAAGAAGTGGAAAGGAGTCTGGTCAGTGCTCGTGCAGGTATACCTGCCGGCCGCGATCCCCTTGCCGCCGTCAATCTTGGTCAGGATCTCAAAGACCATCTCCGTACCCTTGGTCTTGAAATCACCGTTGTCATGGTAATCTCCATAGTAAAGATACAGGGAATAATCGTCAGATCCGTCATACACCTCACCATTGTAAAGCGCCTTGGCCTTGATCTGGTAAGTGTCGGATCCGGGGAATCCGGTATCTATCTGGGGATTGTCTCCCTGGGTCATGTCAGTGATATCGATGGCGCCCTTGTAATGGAAGTTGTATTCAGTTCCGTTTGCGGAGACCGTGATCGACATTTCATAGCGGTTACCTATCAGCTTCAGGATCTCGATCTTGCCGTCTGTGATACCATATTCGACGTAATGCTTTGCATCTGTCTGGATATATATTTTGGAGCCGTCGAGGAAAGGATCACCGTTCTTATCCTTCGACATAAATGCGGGAGAGAAGGTAAAAGAGGCTCCCCTGTCCGAACAACTGTACAGGCCTTCCCTCAAGCCAAGAGTATTCGACTGGGGAAGGAGAATATCCAGGGTCAGCATATGGGCTGATTTGGTGAAATAGCCGTCACTGTCGGTCTCGCCTTCATAAAGGTAGACCAGATAATTGTCCGTATTGGTCTCATAATAGTCGCCATAGAACTCGCCCCAGCCGTCAAGGAGTTCTACATTGTAAGGATTGTCCGAACCCTCGCCGGGACGGACGGGGGTCTCGGGCTCAAAGCCGCCGCCGCGGTGCTGGCGCGACGAAGTATCGCAGGAACCGAATCCTGCGAGCATTGCGGCAAAGGCCGCCACGCAGCACAAGGATTTCAATATTTGTTTCATAGCGTATAAAAAATGGTTTTCACTTCCGCAGAAGCAAAAACCATGCACAAAAGGAAAACCTATTCTAACTATTTAAGTTCCTTAAGGGTGAAAAGGACTTCCGCAGGGGACTCATCAAGGGTAGTCTTAACCGTAATGTAACACCACTCTGGATCTTTGTCATCGAACTGGATTACGGCAGTGCCCTTGAGGCCATTGGTAAACTCTGAAAGGTTGAAATTAGTTCCAGAGCGAAGCGTATGCTCTGCCGCATAACACTCTCCATTATTAAACAAGGCAGCGACCAAAGCATCTGTAAAGACGAGTTTCTTTGCCACCATGTTTGGATTCATATGGTACTTGAACTCTATACCCTGATTACGGGCAATCTCTTCCACTTTATTGAGATCCAAGCCGTCAAAAGAATAGTTGACACCGCGGAACTTGAGAATACTCTCATTAATGGTCCAGCTCTTGTTGACAAGATAGGCAGCAGCAGTTTCACTACTGACTATCAATGTTGTCTCTGCGTCATATTCCTTACGCGACCCTCCCGATGGCGTGAACGCGACATGCTTGTCATCAATAACCTCCAACTTGCCAAAATCCTTGAGAGTATACATCCTGTCCGAATCAGAATAGGTATAGGACGATGTAACGATCTTGCGGGTATCGTTGGATTTTGTCAGAAGGGACTCCTCATATACGGCAACGAAATCCTTACTACTATTGAACGAGATAATGCTGTGATCGAAACGGATTGTCCTGCGGAACTCGATCGGGTCCGGGGTGGGAGTGGGGGTAGGAGTAGGGTCCGGACCAGGCGTCGGGGTGGGCGTCGGAGTCGGAGTAGGGGTAGGAGTAGGAGTGGGAGTAGGATTATCCGGAGTATGAGGGGTCTTACCTCCACAAGAGAAGAAGACTGGCAGTACGAGAAGCGCTGCAATCAGGTAATGATAGCTTTTCATAACCAACTATAACTAACTAAAACAATTTCACAAAAACACTGACGCGCGCGACCGGAAGGACCGGAAGCGAACGGAGCTTATCCACATAAGAAATATATTTATCATATGACATCTCACGGGAATGTCCGCGGATCTCATAAATTGTCTGGAGGACGCCATCAGTCGTCAGGGCAAGATTCTCAACATCTCCCTTCATATTGCGTGCATCAGTACGAAGATCGAGACTGCCGATATATTCACCCCCAAGGTCGAATGCAACTCCAACCCTGTTTCGGGGTATCGCGGAACCGAAGCCCACGCCGACGAAAGGCCTGACCGCACCGGACTTGAAATAAGCAGAGACAATACCGCTTTCATCGGACTGGATACGGTAGAACTTTGTTAGATCCGATGTGTCTCCGTCAACATAATAACTGATACCGGCAGCATGATATGACTCTGGAAGGGCTTTAGTATTATATACCTTTGCAAATTCACCGGATCCAAAAAACAAACCGGCCGTGATGCGGAAAGAACCTGCACCAGGATGGTAATCCACGAGGAGACTGCCATTTCCCGGTACTTTTCCGGACATCGCGGTACTGGTCGCAGGATTATTGCCCCAAGCGGGGAGTTCGATTCCATATTCCTTGATGAGGAACGAAGGGATGAAACCATAACCGACACGGATATTGAGATTGTCAATGACGCCGAAGCCGAGGTCAACGCCGACTCCGTCCATGACTCCGAGAGACACGCCTGCCGACATGCTGAAAGGCATGTCAGTCTGAGCGGAAATATGGCCGGGCAGGAGGACTGCCAATGCGGCGACAAGCAGGAAAAATCTCTTCATAACCACTGGTTTACTCGTAAAAAAGGACAAGTCCTTT
>JAFYZE010000234.1 GCA_017548805.1 Bacteroidales bacterium | reverse complement strand
GGTGTCCTGGTAGTTGGTCAGGTCCTCGAGGTTCATCGACTTGATCTGGTCGCTGAAGCGTGTGCTGTCAGACTTCTCGAACGAATAGTTCTCAAGCGGAATGATGAGGTCCTGGCTCCTGAAGAAAAGTTTCTGGAGTTCGAGGATCGTGTCCCTGTACTGTCTGGTGTTGGTCTCATTGTAGGTGGTGCCGTTGTACAGCGAGAAGGACAGGTAGTCCTTGTTGGAGGACATCTTCATCAGGGCCGAATCGGCTAGGGTGACACTTGTGTTGCCCTTATTGCCCGTATGGTCATAGACCATCACCCCGTACATCATGCCGCTGGCATCGTTCCTGTCCTGTATCCTGAGTACATAGCCGTCGATGCCGTCGTAGAAGATGCCCGCGGGGATCTTGATCTCGTCCTTTGTCTTGTTGATGTCATCGCGGAGCGTATAGATCTTGTCGTATGCGACGGGGACGAGGTCATTTGCCGAATAGAAGGCGAGGACGCTGATGATGGCGGACGAGATGAAGAGCGGGGCCATGATGCGCACCAGCGAGACGCCGGCGCTCTTGACCGCGATGAGCTCGTTGTTCTCACTCATCTGGCCTATGGTCCACATCGAGGCGAGGAGCGTGGCGAGGGGCATTGCAAGAGGCAGGATGGTGCATCCGCCCCACATCAGGAACTCCAGTATGACGCTGAAGGACAGTCCCTTGCCTACGAGCTCGTCGATATAGACCCAGAGGAACTGCATCACCAGGATGAACATGACGACCAGCAGGATCGCTACGAACGGTCCTATGAAGGATTTGAGAATGAACCTGTCCAGTCGTTTCATATACGGGATGCCTTCTCTATGGGATGCCTATTTGGCGGCGATGGCTTTCAGGGCCTCGAGCGCGTCGGACAGGCCTGCAACATCCTTGCCACCTGCGGTGGCGAGGACGGGCTGTCCGCCGCCGCCGCCCTGGATGAACCTGGCCGCCTCGCGGATCTCCTTGCCGGCGTTGTGCCCGGCGGCCACGAGGTCGTCGGAGTAGGCCAGCAGGAGCTGGGGCTTGCCCTCGTATTCGTAGGCGGCGATGATGGCCGTGCCCTTCATCTCCTTCTGGACGGCAAGGGCGGCGTTGCGCATCATGACCGGTTCGACGACTGCCCGGCTGACGATCAGTTTGATGCCGTTCACATCTTCGGCCCTTTCTGAAAGCTTCTTTGCGAAATCCGCAGCCTTCTGGCGCGAGAACTCCTCAGCCTGCTTCTTGAAAGTGGCGTTGTCCTCGATGAGCTTGGAGATGGCTCCAGTGAGGTCGGGGACATTGTTGAAGAAGGCCTTGGCGGTCCTGAGCATATCCTGTATGCCTCCGACGAAAGCCTCGGCTTCCTCGCCGGTGACGGCCTCGATGCGGCGGATGCCGGCGGCAATGGCCGATTCGCTGACGATCTTGAAGAATCCGATGTTGCCGGTAGCGGAGGTGTGGCATCCGCCGCAGAGCTCGACGCTGGGGCCGAACTTCACCACGCGGACGCGGTCGCCGTACTTCTCCCCGAACAGGGCCATGGCGCCCATTCCACGGGCTTCATCCATGGTCGCGGAGCGATTTTCGGCTAGAGGAAAATTGCTGCGTATCAGTTCGTTGACACGGTGCTCCACCTGGGCTATCTGCTCATCGGAGAGCTTCTCGAAGTGCGAGAAATCGAAGCGGAAACCCTTGTCGGAGACGAAGGAACCCTTCTGCTCCACATGGGTGCCGAGGATCTCGCGCAGGGCGCAGTGCATCAGGTGCGTGCAGCTGTGGTTGTTGGCGATGCGCTGCCTGCGGGCTGCATCCACGACGAGCCTGAAGGCTCCGGTGCAGTCCTGCGGCAGGCGCTCGGCGATATGGATGGTGAGGTTGTTCTCCTTGACGGTGTTAAGGACGCGGATGCGCTCTCCGTCCTCGCACTCGATGTATCCGGTATCACCGATTTCGCCGCCCATCTCGCCGTAGAACGGGGTGCGGTCGAAGACGAGCTGCAGCATTTCCTTGTTCTTCTGGACGACGGTGCGCTGCTTGAGCATGAGGGCGCCGTCCACCTCGGTGGTGTCGAAACCGACGAACTCGACTTCCTCGCCGCCGTGGTACTCGACCCAGTCGCCGAAGGTATTGGCGGTGGCGTTGCGGGCACGCTCCTTCTGCTTGCGGAGCTCCTCCTGGAATCCATCCATGTCGACGGTGAAACCGTTCTCGCCCGCTATGAGCTGGGTGAGGTCAATGGGGAATCCGTAGGTGTCGTAGAGTGTGAAGGCGTTGACGCCGTCAAGCACCTTGTCCTTGGAGGTGGCGATGTATTCGTTCAGGAGCTTGATGCCGCGGTCGAGGGTGCGCAGGAAGGCCATTTCCTCCTCGCGGATGACGTTCTCGATGAGCTTCTGCTGGGCCTTGATCTCCGGATAGGCGTCGCCCATATCGTCAACGAGCTGCTGGACGAGACGGCAGAGGAAAGGCTCGGAGAGGTCGAGGAAGGTGTAGCCGTAACGGACGGCGCGGCGCAGGATCCTGCGTATGACATAGCCGGCCTTCACGTTGGACGGAAGCTGTCCGTCAGCGATCGAGAATGCTATTGCACGGATGTGGTCTGCGATCACCCTCATGGCGACCTCGGTCTTACCGCTTTCATGGTAGCGGTGTCCGGAAAGCTCCTCGATCTTCCCGATCATTCCGGAGAAGACATCTG
>JAFYZE010000233.1 GCA_017548805.1 Bacteroidales bacterium | reverse complement strand
TAAATCCCCGGGGAAGGAAAAACAAAAAAGACCGGCTCTTTCGAACCGGTCTCCTATTATGCATACCACAAAAATCACCTTATCCGACCGGCAAGACAAGATACAGCATTATTATTCTGGGAATTCTGTGAATTCTCAGAACCAAGCTGCTGCTGCTTGAAATTGGCCGTAATGGTGAAGATGTTGATCATTTCGTTCGTTCTTCTGTTACAAATTTAGCTAACGGAAAAATAAAATGCAAGATATTTTTTAAAAATTTTTATAAACCGTTTTAACTGTTTTCCTGCCTGTAACGGAGCGCAGCGGCGACCAGACCTTTAAATAAAGGATGGGGGTTTTCGGGCGTGCTCTTGTACTCCGGATGGAACTGCGATCCGATGAAGAAAGGATGCGAGGGGAGCTCCACGATCTCCACCAGGCCGGTCTCTGGATTGCGTCCCGTAGCCATCATGCCGTTCTTTTCGAACTCCTCAAGATACTCGGAGTTGAACTCGTAACGGTGGCGGTGACGCTCGCGTATGGAAAGGCTGCCATAGAGCGACGCCGCCAGCGAGCCTTCCTTCAAGGCACACGCATAGGCGCCCAGTCGCATGGTGCCTCCCTTTATCGTGGTCTTCTTCTGTTCTTCCATCATGCAGATGACAGGATGCGTGGTCTCCGGGTCCTTCTCCGTCGAGGCGGCGTCGGAGTAGCCGAGGACGTTCCTCGCGAATTCCACGACGCACATCTGCATTCCGAGGCAGATGCCGAGGAAGGGGATGCCGTTCTCGCGGGCGTACTTGATGGCGTGGACCTTTCCTTCGAGGCCCCTCTCGCCGAATCCGGGCGCGACGAGGATGCCGTCAGCCCCCTTGAGCATCTCAGCGACGTTCTCCGGGGTTACGTTCTCGCTCTGTACAGTGCGCACCCTCACCCTGCAGTCGTTGGCGGCTCCGGCATGGACGAAGGCCTCCTGGATGGACTTATAGGCGTCCTGGAGCTCCACGTATTTGCCGACCAGGACTATGTCGACCTCATGCTTGGGGTTCTTGATCCTGTCGAGGAAAGTCTTCCACCTGCCCAACTCCGGAGTGGCGAAATTGTCGATCTGGAGCTTGCGGACGGCGAGCTCGTCGAGATGCTCCTCGTGCATGTTGAGGGGGACCTGGTAGATGCTCCACGCGTCGATGCTCTGGATAACGTGGCCGGGACGGACGTTGCAGAACAGGGCAATCTTGCGCCTGAGCTCTGCCGACAGGGGATGCTCGGTGCGGCAGACGATGACGTCCGGCTTGACTCCTCCCTGCTGCAATGCCTGGACCGAGTGCTGCGTAGGCTTGGTCTTGAGTTCCTTCGCTGCGCTCAGATAGGGGATGAGGGTGAGGTGGATGGACATGCAGTCCTCTTCCGGAAGCTCCCACTGGAGCTGGCGGACCGCCTCCACGAAGGGCTGCGACTCCATGTCGCCTATGGTACCTCCTATCTCGGTGAGGATGATGTCATAGTTTCCGGTCTGGCCGAGCAGGAGCATCCTGCGCTTGATCTCGTCCGTGATGTGCGGAACGATCTGGACCGTCTTGCCGAGATAGGCACCCTCACGCTCCTTCGTTATGACCGTATTGTATATCCTGCCGGTCGTGACGTTGTTGGCCTGGGAGGTGTAGACGCCCAGGAAACGCTCGTAATGACCGAGGTCGAGATCGGTCTCGGCGCCGTCTTCCGTGACATAGCATTCACCGTGCTCGTAAGGGTTGAGCGTGCCCGGATCGATGTTGATGTAGGGATCGAATTTCTGGATGGTCACGCGCAGGCCCCTTGCCTGGAGGAGCTTGGCCAGCGAGGACGCGATGATCCCTTTTCCGAGCGAGGAGGCTACGCCTCCGGTGATGAAGATGTACTTGGTATTCATGGCGATGGAAGGTTTATGCATATTCGTCCCAACTCTTGATCGGCAGGTCGTCGACTTTCACCGTGCAGAAAGCGTTGATGAAGGCGATGGCGAGCCTTGCATTGGTTATGAGGGGGATGTTGAGGTCGATGGCCGCCCTGCGGATCTTGTATCCGTTGGAAAGCTCGCGGGGAGTCAGGTCCTTGGGGATGTTGACGACCATGTCGATGGTGCGGTCATGCATCAGCTCTATTGCCTGGGGATGCTTGCCTTCATCACTGGGCCAGTACACGGCAGTGTTCGGGATGCCGTTTTCCGAAAGGTAGCGGGACGTGCCGCCGGTCGCATACAGCTTGTATCCGTGCTCCGCCAGCATGCGGGCGGAGTCGAGCATCTCAGCCTTCTGCATCGGGGTTCCAGTGGAGAGGAGGATGCCCTTGGAGGGGATGCGGTACCCTACGGAAAGCATGGACTCGAGCATCGCGCCGGTGACGTCGTCGCCTATGCAGCCGACTTCGCCGGTCGACGCCATGTCAACTCCCAGTACGGGGTCGGCTTTCTGGAGCCTGTTGAAGGAGAACTGCGAGGCCTTGATGCCGACGCAGTCAAGGTCGAAGAGATCCTTGGACGGGGGCTCGGGAGATTCGCCGAGCATGACCCTCGTGGCAAGCTCCACGAGGTTGATTTTCAGCACCTTGCTGACGAAGGGGAAGCTGCGGCTCGCACGTAGGTTGCACTCTATGACCTTGACGTCGTTGTTCTTGGCGAGGTACTGGATATTGAAAGGTCCTGAAATGTGGAGCTCCTGCGCGATCTTGCGGCTGATGCGCTTGATGCGTCGTACCGTCTCGACGTAGAGTTTCTGTGGCGGGAACTGTATGGTGGCGTCGCCGGAATGCACGCCGGCGAACTCGACGTGTTCGCCGATGGCGTAAGCGATGATGCGGCCGTGGTCCGCCACGGCATCGAACTCGATCTCCTTGGCATGTTCGATGAAGCGGCTGACCACGACGGGGTGCTCCTGCGAGACCTCTGCGGCCAGCTGCAGGAAGCGCTCCAGCTCCTCTTCGTTGGAACAGACATTCATGGCCGCGCCGGAGAGCACATATGAAGGTCGGACAAGGACGGGGAAGCCCACCCTTCCGATAAAGGCGGCGATATCCTCACGAGAAGTGAGTTCGCCCCATTCTGGCTGGTCCACACCTATGCGGTCCAGCATCGCGGAGAACTTCTTGCGGTCTTCGGCATGGTCGATGTCCTCGGCTGAAGTGCCCAGGAGCGGGATGCCGCGTGCCGCCAACTTGACGGCGAGGTTGTTGGGGATCTGGCCTCCGGTCGAGACGACCACGCCTTTCGGCCGTTCGAAGTCAGCGATGTCGAGCACCCGTTCGAAAGACAACTCGTCGAAATACAGGCGGTCGCAGATGTCGTAGTCGGTCGAGACCGTCTCGGGATTGTAGTTGATCATCACGCTCCTGTATCCGCGGCTGCGGACGGTGTTGAGCGCCTGGACGCAGCACCAGTCGAACTCGACGGAGGAGCCAATCCTGTAGGCTCCGGAACCGAGGACGATGACGCCGTCCCGGCCGTCGTTGAACGAGATGTCGTTCTCGGTGCCCTGGTAGGTCAGGTAGAGGTAGTTGGTCTTGGCGGGGAACTCGCCGGCCATCGTGTCGATCTGCTTGACGACGGGGGTGATGCCATAATTCCCGCGCAGCGCGCGGATGTCAAGGGACTCGAAAGTGTGTCCCGGGCGTGACATCGCACGCGATATCTGGAAGTCTGAGAATCCGTAGATTTTTGCCTTGCGGAGCAGTTCGGGGCTGATCTCAGGTCCCGATGCACCGATTTCGTCCGCGATGTCTACGATGTTGCGGAGCTTGCGGAGGAACCAGCGGTCGATGCTGGTCAGCTCATGTATCCTGTCCACGCTGTAACCGACCTGCATGGCTTCGCTGATGGCGAAGATGCGCATGTCGGTCGGCTCCTTGAGCGCGCGGTCCATGCCGTCCATGCGTATGTGCCTGTTCTCCACGAAGCCGTGCATTCCCTGGCCTATCATCCTGAGGCCTTTTTGGATGGCTTCCTCGAAGGTTCGGCCGATGGCCATGACTTCTCCCACAGACTTCATGCTCGAACCAATCTCGCGGTCCACGCCGTGGAACTTGCCCAGATCCCATCTGGGGATCTTGCAGACGACATAGTCCAGCGCCGGCTCGAAGAATGCTGAAGTCGTCAGGGTGACGCTGTTCCTGAGCTCGAAGAGGCCCTTGCCGAGTCCCAGCTTGGCTGCGACGAAGGCAAGGGGATAGCCCGTAGCCTTGGAGGCGAGGGCGGAAGAACGGCTGAGGCGGGCGTTGACCTCGATGACGCGGTACTCCTCTGAATCGGGGTCGAATGCGTACTGGACGTTGCATTCGCCAATGATGCCCAGATGCCTGACTATGCGGATGGAGAGTTCGCGGAGGAAATGGTATTCGGCGTTGGTCAGGGTCTGCGAAGGGGCGATGACGATGCTCTCGCCGGTATGGATGCCGAGCGGGTCGAAATTCTCCATGTTGCAGACCGTGATGCAGTTGTCGTACGCGTCGCGGACGACCTCGTATTCGATCTCTTTCCAGCCCTTGAGGCTCTTCTCTACGAGGACCTGGGGTGAGAACGAGAATGACTTCTCGGCGAGGCGGACGAGCTCGTCCTCGTTGTCGCAGAAGCCCGAGCCGAGTCCGCCGAGGGCGAAGGCCGAGCGGAGGATGACGGGGTAGCCGAGCTCTTTGGCGGCTTTCCTGGCCGCATCGATGCTCTCGCAGGCTTCGCTCTTGATGGTCTTGACGTCGATCTCGTCAAGCCTTTTCACGAAGAGTTCGCGGTCTTCTGTGTCTATGATGGTCTGGACGGGCGTGCCCAGCACGCGGACGCCGTATTTCTCAAGTATTCCTCCTTTGTAAAGCTCGATGCCGCAGTTCAGTGCGGTCTGGCCGCCGAATGAGAGGAGAATGCCGTCCGGGCGCTCCTTTTCTATGATTTTCTCGATGAACGAAGGGGTGACGGGAAGGAAGTATATCTTGTCCGCGATGCCCTCGCTGGTCTGGACGGTGGCGATGTTGGGATTGATGAGGATGGTGGAAATACCTTCCTCGCGCAGGGCCTTGAGGGCCTGGGAACCGGAGTAGTCGAATTCGCCGGCTTCGCCGATCTTGAGTGCTCCGGAGCCGAGAACGAGGACCTTGGATATCTTTCCGGGGAGGTCGGGAGGTGTGACATGGCGCTTCAGATGCCCGCTGATGGGGGCCTTGCCGCAGTTGCGGTCCTCTTCCATCAGGTCGGTGAAGCGGTCGAAGAGCGACTCCGTGTCGAGCGGACCGCCGCTGGCCTCGGGATGAAACTGGACTGAGAACCAGGGCATAGTCATGTGCTCAAGGCCTTCGTTGGAGCCGTCATTCATGTTGACCAGCAGGGCTTTCCAACCCTCCGGCAGGGAGTCGTTGTCGATGGCGTAACCGTGGTTCTGGCTGGTGATGAAGCACTTGTCAGTGCCGGCGAGGCGGGCGGGCTGGTTGTGGCCGCGGTGGCCGTATTTCAGCTTGAAGACCTTTGCCCCCGCGGCGATGCCCAGCAGCTGGTTGCCGAGGCAGATGCCCATTACGGGCCTTGCGTGGCCGATTTTCCGGGCTTCTTCCTCTCCTTGCTCGAGGGCGCGCCTGAGTATCTCGATGGTCTTCCTGCATTCCTCGGGGTTGCCGGGGCCGTTGCTGAGGAAGATGCCGTCATAGTCCATGCCGGTATAGTCGTAATCCCAGGGGACGCGGATGACTTCGATACCGCGTGAGAGAAGGCAGCGTATGATGTTGTACTTGCAGCCGCAGTCCACAAGGACGACGGTCTTTTTCGCCGGGCCGTCCGGCTTGTAGCGCATGACTTCCTTGCAGGATACTTCAGCGACGAAGTTGTGCTTGCCGTACTCCGGCCATTCCTTGTCGGAGACATCAACCCCCTCGGGGACGATGCGCCCGTGCATGACTCCGCGCTCGCGGAGGATCTTGGTGAGCGCCCGGGTGTCGATGCCGGTGATGGCGGGGACGCCCTCGCGCTTCAGCCACTCGTCGAGGCTTTCCTCGGCGTCCCAGTGGCTGTATTCCTTGCTGTAGTCAGCCACCACGAGACCGCTGGCGTAAATACGGTTGCCCTCGAAATGCTCTTCCAGCCCGTTCTCCACGCGTCCGTGGGCGGGTACTCCGTAATTGCCGATGAGGGGGAAAGTGGAGACAAGGATCTGTCCGGCGTAAGAAGGGTCGGTGAGACTCTCAGGGTAGCCGGTCATGGCGGTGTTGAACACGATTTCACCGGCTGCCTCACTCAAGCTTCCAAAGGCGTTTCCTTCGAACCGGGAACCGTCTTCCAGGATTAAGTTCGCTTTCATACACAAAAAACCGATTCCGTCCTTGGAGGGAATCGCGAATGGGGATTTCTACTAACCGGGAAACAAAATTAGCAAAAAGAAATTCCGTATGCAAACATTTTTTAACTTTGTAAGGATTGCCGTTTTGGCCGGTATATAGGAGTATGAGAGAATTGAAATGTCCCAAGTGCGGAAGTGTTTTTTCCGTGGACGAGGCTGATTACGCCTCGATTTTGAGTCAGGTGAAGGGCGCCGAATTCGACGCCGAAGTGGCGCGTCGCGTCGAGGAACTTAACCGCCAGCATAAGGATGCGATGCGGATCGCTTTGCTGCAGGAGCAGCAGAGGGCGGGGGAGACCCTACGCGCCCGGGAGGCCGAAATCACGAAACTGAAGGCTGACGCCCAGCTGGCAAAATCGGCGGCTGAACTTCGCGAACGCGGGCTTAAGACAGAATTCGCGGCGCAGATGCAGGTCGCGAAGTCCGAGGCCGCCGTGCGCGAGAACAGCATCAAGGAGTCGTATGAGGGCAAGCTGAAGGCGGCCGAGGAGCAGGTGGCCTATTACAAGGACCTCAAGACGCGCCTCTCCACCAAGATGGTGGGCGAGACGCTTGAGGTGCATTGCAGCACCATCTTCAACGGCGAGATGCGCCCGATGTTCCCGAACGCCTATTTCGAGAAGGACAATGACGCTTCCGGAGGTTCCAAGGGCGATTTCATTTTCCGGGATTTCGTGGACGGATTCGAATATATCTCCATCATGTTCGAGATGAAGAACGAGATGGACGAGACCGCGACCAAGCACAAGAACGAGGATTTCTTCAAGAAACTGGACGCTGACCGCAACGCCAAGGGCTGTGAGTATGCCGTGCTGGTGTCGCTGCTGGAGCCTGACAGCGAGCTTTACAACGGCGGCATCGTGGACGTATCGTACCGCTATCCCAAGATGTATGTGATCCGGCCGCAGTTCTTCAAGTCGATGATCACCCTGCTGGTGGGTGCTGCGCGCAAGACCGTGGACTACCAGCGGCAGCTGGCCGAGGCGCGCAGCCAGTCGATAGACGTGACCAATTTCGAGGACAAGCTGATGGCGTTCAAAGACTCGTTCGGGCGGAACTACCGCCTGGCAAGCGAGAAGTTCCGCACAGCCATCGAGGAGATAGACAAGTCCATAGCCCATCTGCAGAAGATCAAGGATGCGCTGATCGGGTCCGAGAACAATCTGAGGATTGCCAACGACAAGGCCGATGCGCTGACTATCAAGAAATTGACCAAGGACAACCCGACGATGAGGGCAAAACTGGAAGAGCTGTCCTCAAGGCCTGACTGATGAAAGGGGTGCTCAGGTATACGCTGATGCTTGCGGCGGCGCTGTTGGTTTTAGGGGGCTGCCGCGGCGGCTCCGGCGGAGCCGGGCAGGCCGGCGCACGGCGGGCTGCGGCGGAAGCTGCAGGGACGGCAGGCGCAGCGGCTTCCGCTTCCGCGGCTTCAGCACCCACCTCATTCGCGCCCGGGGACATCGTCCCCTCCGTCGCCGACACCGCCGCTTTCTTCTCCGCCGCCCCCATTGACAGCGCGGTCTTCGCCCGGATGTCCGGCCGGTCCTACAAGGACGGCTGCCCCGTCGCGGTGGAGGACCTCCGGTACCTCCGCGTCCTGCACAAGGACCTTTCCGGCCGGACGCTGGTCGGCGAAATGGTCGCCAACCGCTCCATCGCCGACGACCTTTTGGAGATATTCCGCGTCCTGTATGACGCCGGATATCCCATCGAGCGGATGCGACTGATCGACGACTACGACGGCGATGACGAAGCGTCCATGCTGGCCAACAACAGCTCCTGCTTCAACTACCGGCGCAAGGCCCACATGAGCTCCGTCTCCAAGCACGCTTACGGCGAGGCAGTCGACATCAATCCGCTCTATAATCCCTATTACCGTGTCACGCCCGCGGGCGCGCGCATTGTCGAGCCCGCCTCCGCCGCGCCCTACGTCGACCGTGCCGCGGACTTCCCCTACAAGATCGAGCGCGGCGACCTCTGCCACCGCCTATTCCTCGAGCACGGCTTCCACTGGGGCGGCTCCTGGACCCGCTCCAAGGACTACCAGCACTTCGAGCGCTAGGGGCTTGCGTATGTTCTTGACCATTTGCTTTCATTCCCGACTGCCAATATCTAGCGAGTGCAAAAGTGGCATTCTGTGCAGGTAAATGCGGCAGAGGCGGGTTTGTAATCCCGCCTCTGCCGCGTTTTTGCCTCTGGAAGGCAGAAAGTGCTCTCGCGCATTTTTGCGAAAGCCGGTCTTCCCTTTTTCCGAACTATGTCAGCAATTTCAGGTCCTCCGGTTTGAGGAGCAGGGCTTTGGCGAGACTGGGTGAACGTCCTGAGATTCCTTCCCGGACCATCTTGGCCGCAATGGCCAGGCGGATACGGATATTGACCTTGACGAGAGTCTTGCCGCAGGCGCTGACGCAGTATTCGTTGCCTATGCGGCGAAGGTCCTGGATGCTGCGGGACTCCAGATAGCTTCGATGAATCTCCTGCTTCATGGCCGCCTCATCCTCACGCCGGACATACAGGAAAGCGATGAAGGTTCTGACGGACCTGAACATCTGTTCGACATACACATAATCGATAAAGCTCTCCGGCAGGATCCGGCCTTCAACATCTATCTCCCAGTCTTCGGGAAGCTTCATCCTTGTCTCGAACATACGGTACTGCTCTCTCAACGACATGTCTCCCAGACGGCTGGATGCCGGTCGGTTCCCCAGTTCGGAGAAGTAGATGCTGCCCGAGCCCCAGCGGTATTCTCCCGGCATTTTCCGGTAGAAATCCAGGCAGTTCCTATATACATACATGAACTTGGACAGGGCTTCTTTCGTCGTCCCGACTTTGGTGAGCGCAAGATGTACTCTGGTGAAACACTTAGCCAAACGCATCTGGAGCGATGCCTTGAAGCGCCTGGCCCTGCTCTCTTCGCCGCGGATCATAGTATGCAGATGAGTGTCATTGACTGTGGAGACCAGTACCTTCACTCCGACTATCTCAGCGCAGACGGCCACGCTGTTCCATGCGCAGGTCTTGTCCTCGTCTGTGTCGAACGGGATGTCCGCCCGCGTCCCGTCGGAGAATACATGCCAGATGTCCCGGATTTCTTCGTCCTTCATTTTTTTTCGTGCAATGTACGCGACCTTATCCATTTACGCAAAATGGAAATGGATAAAGGGAAAAAACGGCCTCGGAGTCATCTGCAATGCCTATAATCTGATATCTTTCCTATTAGTAATCATAGGCCTCCCTCTTCTCAGAAAGGAATGTCTGCCCTGGTTGTCCGCTCAGCCTCAGCCGGTTGCGCGATGCGTTTCGACTATCGAACTCTCTTTGGACGCCAAGTGTCCGCGAGAGCACTTTCGGCGTTTCGCGGCGATAAATGCGGCAGGGGGCACATTGTGATGCCGCCTCTGCCGCGTTTTTGCCTCTGTGAGGTCGGTTTTGCGCTCGGTCGGAATCGGAAGGGGAAGGGAAAGATCGGGGAGGAGTATCCGAAAAAAGTTAATATTTCTACTAAAAAAATTAGGAGACATGAAAATAATGCTTATATTTGCAGTAGGAGAGAGTGGGTGGAGCCGGAGAGCGCAGGTGGAGGACGGGGCTCAGGAGGCCCATGATGATAGGGAAAATCAATGAATACTGATATATGAAATCAAGACTGACAGCGAAAGAAGAGGACATCATGCAGATTGTCTGGGACAACGGTGACCTGTTTATTAGGGACATCGTTGCGAAGATGCCCGAGCCGAAGCCCAACTACAATACTGTGGCGACACAGGTCAAGTTCCTGGAGGAGAAGGGATTCCTCGGGAGGAGGCCGATGGCGAACAGTTTCCAGTACACGGCGTTGATCTCCGAGAAGGAGTATCGCGGGTCTACTATCGGGGACGTCGTCGCCAAGTATTATGGCAATTCGTACCTGCAGCTGGTGTCGCAGTTCGTGGAGGACGACAAGATGGACCTTGACGAACTCAAGGAACTGATCTCGCAGATTGAGATGAACAAGGGAAAGTAACGGTGATTGACAGGGATTGACGCAATGATAACCTTTTTACTATACATTCTCAGAAGCAGCCTGTACCTGGCTGTATTCTACGCCTTCTTCCTGCTGGTGATGCGGAGGACGTCTCTGTTCCGCTTCAACCGCTTGATGCTGCTGGCAGGAAGCGCCGTCTGCTTCGTGCTGCCGCTGGTGCGGCTGCGGGTGGCTGCGGCGACGGAGATGGCGGCGGAAGCCGCCATCGTGGGGCCGCTGACGGCTGTCGGCGTGGCGGCGGAGCCGCTCGGCGCCGACGCCCCCGCCGGCACGGCGGCCTCCGTGCTCCTGCTCCTGTACGTCGCAGGAGCCGCCGCCGTGCTCGCCTTCACGACCTTATCGGCCCTGCGGCTCGCCCGCCTCATCCGCGCGGGCCGCACCACGCAGGAGGACGGCTACCGCCTGACCCTCCTGGACGGCGATGTCTCCTCCTTCAGCTGGGGCCGTCACGTAGTGATGAGCCGCAGAGACCTGGAGACCAGTCCTTCCATCCTGACCCACGAGCGGATGCATGTCAGCAAGCTGCATTCCCTCGACATAGCCCTCTTTACGGCGATCGCGACCCTGCACTGGTTCAACCCGCTGGTCTGGATCACTTACTCCGAACTCAAGCTCCTGCATGAGTACGAAGCCGACGAAGGCGTCATCAACAACGGCATCGATGCAACCCAATACCAACTCCTACTTGTGAAGAAAGCCGTCGGAGAGCACCGCTTCTCCCTGGCCAACGGCTTCCGTCACTCCAAACTTAAAAACAGAATCGCCATGATGATCAAACCCCACACTTCCGGATGGATGCGCCTGGCATACGGCGCCGTCCTCCCTATACTTGCCGTCCTGATGTTCGCCTGCAACCCAGCCCGCGAGCAGCAGGAACCGGAACCTGTGCCTGACTCTTTCCAGATTGCCACAGAAAATGGTGAAGGTTGGAGCAGGAGCTATACCGAGTCGCTTCGGGATGTGATAAACAAGCTCGAAAGTATAAACATCGACGAAAAAGAATTGAAAGTCCTCCGTGACCTGGCCGACCAATACGAAAAGGAAGCCAGGGGCAAGGCTGACGAAGAGACTCTCCGCAGCATTTCCAAGCAGTTCCTGAGCAAGGTCAGCAGCATAACCAATTCACTTAGGGAAAACAATCCGGATGATGCCGGGAAGACCGTGACAGTGACAAAGGCAGATGTCTCCGACGGTGAGGCCGTCCCGTTCAGCCTGCTGGAGGACAAGCCGACGTTCCAAGGCAGCGATGCCAACAAATTCTCAGAATGGGTCAACTCCCATTTGAAGTATCCTGAAGATGCCAAGGCCGCAGGCGAACAAGGCCGGGTAACCCTTCAGTTCACTATCGGAGCTGACGGCGCCGTGAGTAACGTAAAGGTACTGCGCGGTGTAAGCGAGTCACTCGATGCGGAGGCGCTCCGTGTCGTCAGTTCCTCACCGAACTGGGAGCCCGGGCAAGTCAACGGTAAGCCCGTGTCTGTCATCTTCACTTTCCCTGTCGTTTACAAACTGAAGTAGAAAAAAGTTTTTAAAAATTCTGCAAAAGTCTTGCATATTAAAAATCCATTCCCTACCTTTGACACAGAATGAGACTTGAAAGCAACATATCCAACCTGTTTTTCTGGTGGCGTCTGGGCGAATAGATCGGTCAGACTCTTAAG
>JAFYZE010000232.1 GCA_017548805.1 Bacteroidales bacterium | reverse complement strand
TCGGGACACATCCACATCTGATACCCATAACCAAGCAGGAACGTGCAGTTGTCCTTGGTCAGGCCCTTGGCCTCGACCTCGTCGGGACGCGTGCCGGCAGGGACGGAAGGCACCTGATATTTGGATGCTTCGGCTATCCATTCCTCGCTGAGGAGACGCTTGCCGTTCCATACGCCTTTCTTGAGGAACAGCTGGCCGAATTTGGCCATGTCTTCGGTCTTGAGCTGGAGGCCCCAGCCGCCGGCGTTGATGCCCTGTGGGCTTTCATCCCATACGGGGATATCTATGTGGAGGGGCTCGAAGAGGCGGGGAGTGAGATAGTCAAGCACTTTCTCTCCGGTGAGTTTCTGTACGATGGCGGAAAGCATGTAAGTGCCGAGGGAGTTATAGCAATACCATGTTCCGGGCTCGTGGACGACGGGATGCGCCAGGAAGCTGGCGACCCAGTCGTCGCTGCCCCGGAACGAAGCCTCGGTTTCGTGGCCGCAGTTCATGGTGAGTAGGTCGTGTACCGTTACGGCCTCGAGGTTGTCGGATACCTCCTCAGGAAGCTTGTCAGGGAAGAAATCGACCAGTTTGTCCGTGACTTTAAGCAGCCCTGCGTCAACGGCCATGCCCACGGCAGTGGCCGTGAAGGACTTGCTGACGGAATACATGGCATGGGGCTTGTCCGGTGCGGCGTCTCCGTACCAGCCCTCGTATAGGACCTTGCCGTGCTTGAGTATCATGAGGCTCTCGAAGAGGACCGAGTTGTCGGCTTCGTCGCCAGCCAGGACCTCGTCCACTGCCTGTTGTATGGATGGCGGGGTGGCTGTGCGGGGGAGGTCGACGATCTCCTTTTTCTTGCCGCAGGATATGAGCAGGAGAGCGGCTGACGCCAGGAGAAGAAGTGAAGTTTTTGCTTTCATCGTGTTGGTTTTTAAGTTGTGTTCCAATGACAAATATAACAAAATGTTGTATTTTTGTGTAGTCCCACTCTCAAACTTTTACGCTATGAACCTGAGATTTACGGCCTTGACAGCTACCGTCCTGCTAAGCGGCGCCGTAGCCCTTGCCCAGGAGCTCCCCTACATGGAGAGGATATATGATTTCCTCGAGAACACGGCAGTGTTCGAGGAAGGGCAGGAGGACGGACGCGCCTATCACATCCCTTCCCCCAGCATTTCCCTGAACGGGACATGGAAGTTCTTCTATGCGGAGACTCCCGACGGTATCCCTAAGGATTTCTTCTCGGACAGGTTCAGCACCAGGAAATGGAGCGACATCGAAGTGCCTTCCAACTGGGAGATGCAGGGCTTCGGCCAGCCGATATTCCGCAACGTCACTGCGCCGTTCCCGGCCAATCCGCCGTATATTCCCCACGACCTGAACCCCACGGGAGCGTACAGGAGGGACTTCGTCATCCCGTCCTCATGGAAGGGACAGCAGGTCTTTCTCAGGTTCGAGAAGGTCGCCTCGGCATCCTTCGTTTGGGTGAACGGCCGTCAGGTCGGATACAACGAAGGCGGACAGGAACCCTCAGAGTACAACATTACCAAATATGTCAAGCCGGGACGGAATACCGTATCCGTCCTCGTGACCAAGTATTCTGACGGTTACTATCTTGAGGCGCAGGATTACTGGCGTTTGGCCGGCATCTTCGATGATGTCTGGGTGTATTCTACGGGCCAGGCCAGGATTTATGACTGGTATGTCGTTACTGATTTCGATGACAGCTTCAAGGACTCGGATCTGTCCATAGACGTGGACGTACGGACATACGACGCCGGCCTGGATGCCTTCACCGTGACTGCCGAGGTCTCGCGCGAAGGGGCGGTGGTCGCCAGGATGGAGACCCGTTCCGGGGCGCTGGGCCCTGGCGCCAGGAGGACGGCAAGGCTTGAAAGCCGCGTGCCGTCCCCCAGGAAATGGACGGCCGAAACTCCCGACCTCTATGATCTGACTCTTACGCTCTCAGACGCTTCCGGCAAGGTCATAGACCGGGTGACGAAGAAGATAGGTTTCAAGAAAACCGAGATCAGGGACGGGGTCTTCCTGCTGAACGGCAAGCCCGTCAAGGTCAAGGCCATCAATACCCACATGCAGCATCCCGAGACCGGACACAAGATGGACGAGGCCACTATAAGGCGGGATATGGAGATACTCAAGCAGTTCAATTTCAACGGGGTGCGTACTTCGCACTATCCTCCTGTCAACCGTTATCTCGAGCTCGCGGACGAGTACGGTCTCTATGTTTTCGACGAGACCGGAGACGAGGCACATGCGAGCGAGGGCGTGTCGAACCTGCCGGAGTGGGAGGCGATGTACAGGGAGCGTTCCAGGAGGATGGTCCTTAGGGACAGGAACCACGCGTGTGTGCTCGCCTGGAGTGCCGGTAATGAGAGCGGTGAGGGACGGAACATCGCGGCCGTCGTGGACGAGGGCCGCAAATATGACCACACCCGCTTCTGGATGTACGGCGGAAACGCCGAGAAGAATCCCGCGGAAGACATAGTGGGACCGAGGTATCCGCTACCGCTCGAACATGAGATACTTTACGGCCTCGATACCCTTGACCTGCGACCGTCGTTCATGGATGAATACCTGTCCATCGCGGGCAACGGTGCCGGAGGCATGGCCGACTACTGGAGGGTGATAAACGAGCATGAAAAGACCATGGGCGGAGCCATCTGGGACTTCGTCAGCACGGGTATCACGGAATACGACCGTGTGCTCAAGGACTCTTCGCCTTACAATACCCAGGTCTCCGCGATGGGCCGCGCTCGCAGGGTGCCCGGCCCCTGGGGGTACGCGATCGACCTGGATAAGACCGACCAGTGGGTCGAAGTATATCGCGGTGACAACCTTGAGATAGATAGCGACAGGCTTACACTGTCCATGGATGTGTTCCCGCGGAGCTTCAACACCAGCGGAGGCTATTTCATCGCCAAGGGAAGCAACCAGTTCGGCCTGAGGCAGTTGGGTGAAGACAAACTGTCGTTCTACCTCTTCAACGGGAGCAAGAGGGAGATTTCCGGGCCTCTGCCGCAGGACTGGCAGGACCATTGGCACCATATCCAGGGCGTCTATGACGGAGAGAAGATGGCATTGTACATCGACGGGAAGCAGGTGGCCGAAGGTCCCTGCACGGGCAGTATAGTCAATCTTCCCTGGCCTGTCTGCATCGGACGCGACGAGGAGACCTGCGGTCAGGATCCGCGCGTGTACATCTGCGATGCCATCATCGACAATGTCGGCGTATTCACGGAAGCATACGGCCCGTCCGAAAGCCTGTCCCCTGAGTCATCCGTACTTTGGCTCGGCTTCGAGGAGGAAGAGCGGGGGATCAAGTATTTCTCCCACGGCATAGGGGCCCGTACATACGGAGCCATCTGGCCGGACCGCGTTCCCCAGCCGGAGATGTGGGAGATCAAGAAGGCCCAGCAGCCTCTGGATTTCAAGTTGCTGAACCTTGAGGAAGGCATCGTGGAGGTAATCAACCGGAATGTCTATACCGGCGTTTCCGCATACCGGACGACCTGGACACTCACTGAGGACGAGAAGGTCATCGGCTCCGGTGAACTCGAACTCTCCGGTCTCGGTCCCTGGTCGTCGGTCATGCTGAAAGTGCCTTTCGCGAAGCCCGGAAGCCCGGTGCCCGGCAAGGAATACAGGCTGAATTTCAAGTCGGTCCTGCGTGAGGGGACCATGTGGGCTGATGCCGGCCACGAGGTGGCCTGGGAGCAGTTCGAACTGAAGGAATGGAACGCTCCCGCGCCCGCCGAGACCCACGCCGGCAAGGCCCGGCTGTCCTTGGCGGACGGATGCTACGTTGTCTCGGGACAGGGTTTCGAGTACCGTTTCGACTCTGTCTCCGGTGCGCTGTCGTCAATCAAGGTAGGTGGAGAAGAAGTGCTTACCAGCCCGTTGAAACTCAATCTCTGGAGAGCGCCGGTGGCCAATGAACTGGACGGCTGGAACGGCGGTACGGTCCGCAATTCGCAGGTCAGGCCCGGCTATGCCAACTGGATAGTGTCGATGTATTATTCCTACGGTCTTGACGATCTGTCCTATGTCCCTGCCAAGGTTCAGGCCAGGGAAGCGGGCAATGCAGTCGTCATCGAGGTGAGGGAGGACGTGCTCTTCAAGAGGTCGATGTCCGGCCTGAGCCAGCGTGACCTCTATATCTTCGGCCATACCGCTCCCGGCATCGAGAACATTTACCGCTATACCGTTTACGGTGACGGAACCATACAGATGTATCATATCGTCAACCCGCAGGGCAACATGCCCCTTTGGTTCCCCAGGGTG
>JAFYZE010000231.1 GCA_017548805.1 Bacteroidales bacterium | reverse complement strand
TGCATGTTCAACACCGAGTTCGTGCCCGGCGAGAATCTCTCCGGCAAGAACTACAAGTGGGACAAGAAGGACGGCTATTTCGTCTCTCCCAAGCACAACATGTACAGCTCGTACTTCTACAATCCCGAAGATGAAAGCCTGTCCATGATCGACAAGTTCAAGCTTCACGGAGAGGACTTCGTCAAGTACCTCGACGGCGGATCGGCCCTGCACATGAACATCGCAGAGCACCTGAGCAAGGACCAGTATCGCAGGCTGCTCAAGACCGCGGCGCATTACGGTACCAACTACTTTACCTTCAACTGCCGCAATACCGTCTGCAACGACTGCGGTTACATCAGCAAGGACACGCTCAGCGTATGCCCCAAGTGTGGCAGTTCCAA
Organism: Bacteroidales bacterium; assembly: GCA_017548805.1. Next base: position 3,299 of record JAFYZE010000231.1, on the reverse strand, counting down.
CCTTGACTACCTGACACGCGTCATCGGCTACCTCAAGAGGATATCGTCCTTCAGCGAGATGCGCCAGGAGGAGGCCAACCAGCGCTTCTACATCGAGAGATGATCAAGTACGTCCCGGAGATGACCTCCGTAGTGCTGGAGGAGATTCCCGACCGGGTGACCCTGGCAGTTGACATTTCCAACTGCCGGGGCAACTGTGTCGGTTGCCATTCGCCTTTCCTCAAGGAGGATGTGGGTGAGGAGCTTACCCCGGAGATCATCAGCAGGCTTGTCTCCGAGAACTACGGCATAGACTGCTTCCTTTTCCTTGGAGAGGGGAGGGACCCGGAGCGGCTGCTGGAGCTCGCGACCCATGTGAGGGACCTTGGACTCGTCCCGGCCCTGTACAGCGGACGCCGCGAGGTCGACGGGCCCTACTGGGAGATATTCGACTATGTTAAGGTCGGACCGTACATCCCCGAGAACGGGCCTCTCAACAATCCTCTGACCAACCAGCGCCTCTATCGCGTGCTGGAGGCCGGCGAGATGCCCCCGGAGGGGGCTGAGATGCGCATGCGCGCATCGGGCCGGCGCTTTGCCGACATCACCCCGCGTTTCTGGCACCGCGGCCTCGAATCCCAGCGTACTTAAAAAAAGTCAGACAATATTTTGGTTTTTAAAAATTTTTTCTAACTTTGTAAGTAGTTGGTTAGACAATAATATGGCAAATGGTTTCCAGAAAAAGCAGAAGCGCTCCCAGGCCCAGTCCTGGCAGGGCGTCTGCAGTCGTATCCACCCGGTTGGATAACGAGCCACTTGCGACAGCATACCTGTAAAAGCATATTATCCGGTTCTTCCAGCACGAAGAATCGGATTTTTTCAATAAAAGACGCTTATGGAAAGCAACAGACTGGAACTGGTCAGGTACTCTTTCGAAAAGAAGGCCCTTCCCGTGGACATCCCGGAGAACAGGCCCTCGGAGTACTTCGGCGAACTTGTGTTCGACCGTCCCAAAATGCGCAAGTATCTCAAGCCGGACGTCCTCAAGGCTCTCCTGGACTGCATCGACAACAGCAAACCCCTTGACCGTGAGACAGCCGACGGCGTCGCCAAAGGCATGAAGGAATGGGCGCTTGACCACCATGTCACGCACGTGACGCATTGGTTCCAGCCTCTCACCGAGGGTACAGCCGAAAAGCACGATTCCCTGATCGAGTACGATGGCCACGGCGGTGTGATCGAGCAATTCGACGGCAAGTCCCTTGCGCAGCAGGAGCCGGACGCATCCTCTTTCCCGAGCGGCGGCATCCGCGCCACCTTCGAGGCGCGCGGCTACACCGCCTGGGATCCGACCTCCCCGGTCTTCATACAGGAGGACACCCTCTGCATCCCGACAGTTTTCATTTCTTATACCGGAGAAGCCCTGGACTACAAGACCCCGCTCAAGAAGGCCCTCAAGGCCGTTTCCGATGCGGCGGTGCCCATCTGCCAGTTGTTCGATCCTAACGTCAAGAAGGTATTCTGCTATCTCGGTTGGGAACAGGAGTATTTCCTCGTGGACGAGGATCTCTATACCGCCAGGCCTGACCTGATGATCACCGGGCGCACCCTGATGGGTCATATGTCCTCCAAGAACCAGCAGCTGGACGACCATTATTTCGGAGCCATCCCTTCTCGCGTCGCGGCATTCATGCGCGAGCTCGAGATTGCCGGCCACAGGCTCGGCATCCCGCTCAAGACCCGCCACAACGAGGTGGCGCCGAACCAGTTCGAGCTCGCTCCCATCTATGGCGAGTGCAATCTCTCGAACGACCAGAACCAGATGGTGATGAACCTCATGAATTCCATCGCCCGCAGGCACGGCTTCGTGGTGCTTCTGCACGAGAAGCCTTTCGAGGGCATCAACGGTTCCGGCAAGCACAACAACTGGTCCCTCGGGACCGATACCGGCGTGCCGCTCATGGCACCCGGCAAGGACGCGATGGGCAACCTTCAGTTCGTCACTTTCTTCGTGAACGTCCTTGCGGCCGTGCAGCGGCACAACGCCTTGCTCAAGGCCAGCATCGCCAGCGCCACCAATGCGCACCGCCTCGGAGCCAATGAAGCTCCGCCTGCGATAGTATCCGCCTTCCTCGGCCGCACCATGACAGGCGTGCTCCGCAAGCTCGTAGACCTGCCTTCCGACACTCCCATCGAGATCGCCGGAAAGAAGGGAAGGGGAGTCGGCCTCGTGGAGATCCCTGAGATATTCGTGGACAATACCGACCGCAATCGCACATCGCCGTTCGCATTCACCGGCAACCGCTTCGAGTTCCGTGCCGTCGGCTCCTCAGCCAACTGCGGCGAGGCTATGGCCACTCTCAACGCGGCCGTGGCGCAGCAGCTGACGGCCTTCAAGCATGACGTCGACAAGGAACTTGCCGCCGGCAAGTCGCTCGAAGTCGCCATCATGGACACCCTCAAGCCCATCATCTCCTCCATTCTCGACGTCGTTTGCTTCGACGGCAACGGATACAGCGATGAGTGGAAGAAGGAAGCCGCCCGCCGCGGCCTCGATGTCGAGACGAGGGTTCCAGAAATGATCAAGTCCTACCTGCGGCCCGAAGCCGTCTCGCTCTTCGCTGAGACGGGGGTCTTCTCCGAAAAGGAGATCGCCGCGCGCTGCGACGTCAAGTGGGAGACCTACTGCAAGAAAGTGCAGATCGAGTCCCGCGTGATGGCGCGCATGGCCGCCAACCATATCGTCCCCACCGCCATCGAGTACAAGACTCACCTGCTCAAGGAGTTGTCCCTGACCAAGGACGTGTTCGGCCGTCTCGACGGATGTGATACGGAGCGCACTCTCGTGATGGAGATGTCGGCGCTCATAGACGAGATCCGCACCCGCGTCGACGTGATGCACAAGGCACGCAAGGCGGCCAATGCCATCGAGGACTCCTATGAGAGGGCGATGGCCTACCGTGACATCGCGGAAAGCCTCAACGGCCTGCGCAAGCCCATCGACCGCCTCGAGGAGATCGTGGACAACAGGCTCTGGCCCCTGCCCAAGTACCGCGAATTGCTATTCATCAGTTAGTCAGTATAAACCTCTAATCGAAAAGGTTATGGAAAAAATCAAAGTTGCGGTTGTCGGTTACGGCAATATCGGCAAGTACTCTCTCGAGGCGGTCGAGGCCGCCCCGGACATGGAGTGCGTCGGCGTGGTCCGCAGGAACGGATCGGCCGCGGGCTTCCCTGAGCTTGCCGGCTATAAGGTGGTTTCCGATATAAGGGAACTCGGCCATGTGGACGTCGCCATCCTTGCGACTCCGTCACGCAAG
>JAFYZE010000230.1 GCA_017548805.1 Bacteroidales bacterium | reverse complement strand
GCAGTCCCGTATCGTCCGCCTGCCGCTGAACCAGGTCGGCTCGCTGAACAAGATCAACAAGGCCCTCGGCAAGTTCGAGCAGGAGAACGAGCGCCAGCCCTCCAACGAGGAGCTCGCCGAAATGATCGAGGTTCCGAAGGACAAGATCGCTGACACCCTCAGGGTTTCCGGCCGCCATGTCTCCGTCGACGCGCCCTTCGTGGAAGGCGAGGACAACAGCCTGCTCGACGTCCTGCCGAACGACGATTCGCCTTCGGCGGACCGCGGCCTCGTGAGCGAGTCCCTCAGCACCGAGATCGAGAGGGCCCTACAGATCCTCACTCCGCGCGAGCGTGAGATCATCAAGAGTTTCTTCGGCATCGGATGCCAGGAGATGACCCTGGAGGAGATCGGCGAGCGTCTCGACCTCACCCGCGAGCGTGTGCGCCAGATAAAGGAAAAGGCGATCCGCAAGCTCAAGAAACCCAGTGCAAGTAAACTTCTGAAAACCTATCTCGGCTGATGACACCCGAATCTTTCATTGCCGGCAAGGCCGTCCTGGCCATAAAGGATCTTTACAATACTGACATCGAACCCTCATCCGTCCAGGTGCAGGTCACCAGGAAGGAGTTCGAGGGCGATTATACCCTGGTGGTGTTCCCGCTGCTGCGGGTCTCGCATTCGTCTCCGGACGCCACCGGAAAGGCCATAGGTGACTGGTTTACTGCCAATGTACCCGAGATAAGCGGTTTCAACGTTGTCAAGGGCTTCCTCAACATCAGCCTTTCGCAGCTCTGGTGGAACGAGCTTTTCTCGTCCATAGCTTCCGACCCGGACTTCGGCGTCCTGCCTTCGACCGGGAAGAACATCATGGTTGAGTTTTCGTCCCCGAACACCAACAAGCCGCTCCATCTCGGCCATATCCGGAACAACCTCCTCGGTGACTCCGTGTCCCGCCTGCTCAAGGCCAGCGGCAACAACGTCATCAAGGTGACGCTTGTCAATGACCGCGGCGTCCATATCTGCAAGTCCATGTATGCATGGCTGCAGTCATTTAACGGCGCGACTCCGGAGAGCACCGGCAAGAAGGGAGACCATCTTGTCGGCGACTGCTACGTCGAGTTCAACAACATCCTTACCCGCGAGGTCAAGGAGTTGGTTGCAGGAGGAATGGACGAGGAGACCGCCAAGAAAGAGGCACCCTGCATGAAGGCCGTACATGAGATGCTGGTCAAGTGGGAGGAGGGTGACAAGGAAATCCGCGACCTCTGGGCCATGATGAACGGCTGGGTCTTTGACGGTTTCGACCAGACCTACAAGGCGCTGGGCATTTCTTTCGACAAAGTTTATTACGAGCACGATACTTATCTGCTTGGTAAGGAGCTGGTTCAGAAGGGATTGGAGAACGGTGCGTTCGTCCGCGACCCGGACGGTTCCGTCTGGTGCGACCTTACCGCCGACGGCCTCGACCGCAAGCTCGTCCTGCGTTCCGACGGAACGTCGGTCTATATCACGCAGGACCTCGGCACTGCGGAACGCCGTTTCTCCGAGCATAACCTTGACTCCCACGTGTATGTCGTCGGTGACGAGCAGAACTACCACTTCGCTGTGCTCAAGCTCATCCTCGCGAAGCTCGGTTTCGACTGGGCCGACCGTATCTACCACCTGTCGTACGGCATGGTGGAGCTGCCCGAGGGCAAGATGAAGTCCCGCGAGGGTACCGTGGTCGACGCCGACGACCTCATCGAGAAGATGTACGAGGAGGCAAAGGCCACCTCGGAGGAGTCCGGCAAGCTCGAGGGCCTGTCCGACGAGGAGAAGGAGAATCTCTACCGCATGATCGGCCTCGGCGCGCTCAAGTATTTCATCATCAAGGTGGATCCGAAGCGCAAGATGCTCTTCAACCCCAAGGAGTCCATCGACTTCAACGGCAATACCGGACCTTTCATACAGTATACTCATGCCCGTATCTGCAGCATCCTCCGCAAAGCCGAGGAGCGCGGACTCATGCATACTGTCGCCGAGATTCCTGCCGGAGTCGAGCTTAGCCCCAAGGAGATCCGTCTCGTGAAGCTCCTCAACGGCTATCCCCAGAAGGTGGCGGAGGCCGCTGCGGCTCTCTCGCCGGCCCTCATAGCCAACTATGCTTACGAGCTGGCCAAGGAGTTCAACCAGTACTACCACGATACTCCTATCCTCCGCGAGGAGGACGCCGGCCTGCTGAAGATGAGGCTCGTCCTCATCTCCACGCTTGCCGCCGTCCTCGAGAAGGCCACCGACATTCTCGGCTTCAGCCTTCCAGACCGGATGTAACCCTTTCCTCGGAGGTGGGCAGTGTCGCTGAAAACTTCCGCTTCGCTCCATCCCTCCCAACCTGGCGGTTGGGCCCCTCCCGTTCACGAGGCCACGGGCGGCCACGGTTTTCCGCGGCACTGCCCCCCTCCGGAAAAAAGAAGCAGTGCTATGCCGGATAACTACATGATACCGACCTCCGTCAAGGAGGTGCAGAGACTCGGATGGGACTACATAGACGTCATCCTGTTTACAGGCGACGCCTTCGTGGACCATCCGAGTTTCGGTTCCGCGTGTATCTCGCGGTATCTGCAGAAGTTCGGCTACCGCGTAGCCGTTGTGCCCCAGCCTAACTGGCGCGACGACCTGCGCGACTTCAAGAAGCTCGGCGCGCCGCGCCTGTATTTCGGCGTGAATTCCGGCGCCATGGACTCCATGGTGAACCATTACACGGCCGGCAAGCGCCTCCGTCACGACGACGCCTATACTCCCGACGGCAAGTTCGGGCAACGTCCCGACTATGCCGTCACGGTATACTCCCGCATACTGAAAGACCTTTTCCCTGATGTCCCTGTCGTCATCGGCGGCATTGAAGCTTCTCTGCGTCGCGTGACACACTACGACTATTGGAAGGACCGCCTGTTCCCTTCGATACTTGTGGACAGCAAGGCCGACTGGCTCTGCTACGGGATGGGGGAGAGGCCGATGCTCGAACTCACCAGGGCCATCGAAAGCGGGCGCAACCTGCGGGATATCAGGAAGATACCCCAACTTGCATTCTTCATGACGGGCAAATGGAAACAGTCCGATGCCCTGGTCCTTCATTCCTTCGAGGAGTGCTGCAGGGACAAGAAGGCTTTCGCCGAGAACTTCCACCTGATCGAGACGCACGCCAACATGCTCCATCCCGACACTATAATCGAACCGGTGGGGGACGGTTATGTTCAGATCAATCCTCCTTATCCTCCCGCGACGGAGGCGGAGATGGACTCGTTCTGGGACCTGCCATTCACCAAGCTCCCGCATCCTCGGTACAAGGACAAGCGCATCCCCGCGTACGACATGATCAAGTTCTCGATCAACACCCACCGCGGGTGTTTCGGAGGATGCAATTTCTGCACGATCGCCGCCCATCAGGGCAAGTTCATCCAGTCCCGCTCTGAGGCCTCGATCTGCAAGGAGGCAAAGGGCCTGCTCGCTTTGCCCGGCTTTGCCGGGAACATTTCCGACCTCGGGGCTCCCACCGCCAACATGTACGGCATGGGAGGGCGCGACAAGACCATTTGCGCAGTATGCAAGCGCAAGTCATGCCTGTTCCCGAAGCCGTGCCGCAACCTCGACCGTTCGCATGCAAGGGTGCTGGGTCTCTACGACAAAGTCTTGTCCATCAAGGGGATAAAGCACGCTTATATCGGCAGCGGCATCCGTTATGACCTCTTCCTTGACGAGAACGGCTTCGTGGACGAGACCTCCTATCCTTATCTCAAGGAGCTTATCCTGCACCATACTTCCGGACGCCTCAAGGTTGCTCCGGAACACACCGAGGACAAGGTCCTGCAGTACATGGCCAAGCCGTCCTTCAACCTTTTCGTCCGCCTGCGCCGCGAGTTCGACAAGATCACCTCGCAGGCCGGCATGAAGACAGGCATTGTCCCGTACTTTATATCTTCGCATCCAGGATGTACCATGAAGGATATGGAGAGCCTGTCCCGTAATCCGGCCTTGAAGGGTATCTGGATGGATCAGGTGCAGGATTTCATGCCTACGCCCATGACGACTTCGTCGGTCATGTACTATACCGGCCTCGACCCCAGGACCATGAAACCGGTGTTCGTCGAACGCGATCCGGAGAGGAAAAAAGCCCAGAAATCATTTTTTTTCAAAAAAAAATGACAGAGGCTATGGACTTTCAGAAATTTCGCTTATTATTGCACACGGAATCCGTTTCAATTATTTAAGATCGTAATCAGCGAATCATATGAAAATCGATACCAGGAAAAGACACGTGGTCAGCTATGAGAATATGTCTGAGGAGCTTGCCGCAGTTTTTGCGGAGAAGTATCCCAAGGGCTTCAACGACTATCTCGGCGACCTTACGAAATATACCAAGCCGGACGGCACTCCATTCTATGCCGTGACCGTCGAGACCCCCGACTCCATCTACCTTGTCAAGATCAAGGTCAAGACCGACGACCTTGAAGACATAGAGCGCTGGCTCGAAGGAGAGGAAGAGGCCGAGACCGAGCAGGTGGCCGGTACTTCCGCCGGTTCCTCGTCCGAAGGCGAGACCCTGCCTGACGACAACATCTCCCAGTATGGCGGAGATGACGACTCTTCCGACGGAGACGCCTGACACACGGTTTGAATCATCGGGTCGTCCATGAAGGGACGGCCTTTTTTCGTTGAATATGTTTCGGAGGCTGCTTACATTGTTCAGGAACATGCAGGAGCGCAACAAGCTCCTGATACTCTCGCTGCTGGTTGGAATCGCCAGCGGTGTTGCAGCCGTCATCCTCCTCAAGCTCATCCATCTCATACAGAACCTTCTGGCATCGGCGCTTGCCGGGTCTACCCACGCCTTGCTGTTCCTGGTGCTGCCTGGCATCGGAATGTTCATATCCCTGCTCCTGCTCCGCTTCGTGGTCAAGGACAATATCAGCCATGGAGTGACCAAGGTCCTGCAGGCCGTTTCCCGTAACGAATCCCGGATCAAGCCGCACAACATGTGGTCGTCCATCCTCACGAGTTCGGTCACCATCGGCTTTGGTGGATCCGTCGGAGCAGAGGCCCCGATCGTATACACCGGCGCGGCCATCGGTTCCAACTTCGCCCGTTTTGCCGGGATGTCCCATAGGGGAATGACCATCCTCATCGGATGCGGCGCCGCCGGCGCTATAGCGGGCATCTTCAAGGCCCCGCTGGCCGGCGTGCTCTTTACACTGGAGATACTCCTGTTCAACATCTCGATGAATTCGATGATGCCGCTGCTGCTTTCGACCGTGTCCGCGGCTGTGGTATCATACATTTTCCTGGGACATGACCTGCCTTTCCAGTGTACGCTGACGCCTTTCTCGATGGTCAACATACCGTTCTATATCATCCTGGGCATCATATGCGGAGCCGTTTCGCTCTATTTCGTCCGCATGACGCTCTGGTTGGAAGACAGGCTCGGCAAGATAACGAACCGGTATTACAGATGGATGTGGTGCGCGCTTGCGCTGGGCTTGTTGATCTTCCTTTTCCCGCCGCTATACGGCGAGGGATATGATTCCCTGGGTGTGTTGCTGAACGGTGGCGAGATCGCGACGGAAGGACCTCTGTCATTCCTTCTCGGCTCCAAATGGGGCATACCTGCATTCTTCCTCCTTATCCTGCTTTTGAAGGTGTTTTCGATGACGCTCACCAATGCCGGTGGAGGAGTGGGAGGAACTTTCGGTCCTACCTTGTTCGTGGGTGCGATCGCGGGTTTCGTGGTGGCGCGTGTCATCAATCTCATCCTTGCAGGGACGGACATCTCTGTTCCCGAACAGAATTTCGTGCTGGTGGGCATGGCCGCGCTCATGGCGGGAGTCATGCAGGCGCCGATGACCGCCATCTTCCTTATCGCAGAGATCTCCGGAGGGTACGAACTGTTCCTTCCGCTCATCATAGCATCGGCCTTCTCCTTCGGTTCGATGCGCCTGGTCGAAAAGTATTCCATCTATACCAAGCGTATCGCCCAGTCGGGCGAACTCCTTACGCACGATAATGACCAGGCCGTTCTGACCTTGCTCAAGACCTCAGACCTTGTCAGGGACAAGTATCCCAGAGTGAGGATGACGGATACGCTGGGCGAATTCGTGGATGTCATCTCCGACAGCGACGCGCAGGTATTTCCCGTCGTGGATGCCAGGGAGCATCTGAAGGGTATAGTTGAGATGGACCACGTGCGCAAGCTCATGTTCAAGACTGACCAGTACGGAACCATGCGCGTCCATGATTTCATGGAGCAGCCGGCCGCAATCGTGCTCCTTGACGAGAGCATGGACAGCGTGATGGCTAAGTTCGACCGTACCGATGCCTGGCGCCTTCCTGTAGTCGACAGTGATATGAAATATGTTGGATTCTTGTCCAAATCGAGGATAATGTCCGCATACCGCACCGAACTGAAAGAAATCTCCCAGGACTGATGAAAGACATATATATCCACCATATTGCCTCCCTGCTCGGCCTCAAGCCCTGGCAGGTCGAGAACTGCGTCCAGATGTTCGAGGACGGGGACACTATCCCGTTCATCAGCCGTTACCGCAAGGAAAGGACAGGAGGCATGGACGACATGGAAGTCGCTTCCGTGCGCCACTGGGCCGATGTATTCGGTGAAATGGAAAAGCGCAAGGGAACGATCCTCGAGACGATTGAGGCTTTGGGAAAACTCACGCCGGAACTCCGTTCCAGGATAGAGGGGTGCATAGACGCCAGCGAGCTGGAGGACCTGTATCTGCCTTACAAGCCGAAGCGTCGTACCAGGGCTACGGTAGCCCGCGAAGCGGGACTGGAGCCCCTTGCCGACAGGATGTTCGCAGTCCGAGGCCTCTCCGATCCTGAGACCGAGGCTCGCAAATACCTGAATGACAAGGTCGCTACGGTGGAGGATGCCCTGGCTGGCGCTCGCGACATCATCGCCGAGCGCCTCAGCGAGACCGCCTCGGTCCGCGAGACCCTACGCAGCATTTACCGCACCCGGAGGGTGTGTTCCAAGGCCACCAAGGCTGCGAAAGACAATCCTGAAGCCGCCAAGTACCGCAGCTATTTCAACTTCTCCATGCCTGTGGCGCGCATCCCTTCGCACAACCTTCTGGCGATGCTCCGCGCCGAGAATGAAGGATTCCTGAGCGTCTCCATCGATGCCGACCAGGAGAAGTGCGCCAACAAGATGTATTACGACTTCTGCCAGGAGCATTCCTATCCTTCGAAGCTGCTTGCTGAGCAGATCCGCACGGCTGTCGAGGATTCGTGGAAACGCCTGCTCGACCCTTCCATCTCCAACGAGATCCTGAAGGAAGCCAAGCAGAAGGCGGATGTTGAGTCCATAGAGGTCTTCGGAGAGAATCTAAAGCAGCTCCTGCTGTCGCCCCCGGTGGGTCAGAAGCGTATCCTTGCCATCGATCCCGGATTCAGGAACGGATGCAAGACCGTGTGCCTCGACCGTCAGGGCAACCTCCTGCATCATGAGATCATATTCCCGCATCCTCCCCAGAACGAGAAGGTCAAGTCCATAATGGCCGTGACGTCTATGATTGAGAAGTATGGCATTGAAGCCGTGGCCATCGGCAACGGTACGGCCAGCCGCGAGACCGAGGAATTCATGAAGAAGGTCCACCTGCCGGAAGGCTGTAAGGTGTGGACCGTCAGTGAGGACGGCGCCTCGATCTATTCCGCTTCGGAAGTCGCCCGCGAGGAGTTCCCGGACGAGGATGTCACCGTGCGCGGAGCCGTATCCATCGGCCGCCGTCTCATGGATCCCCTTGCCGAGCTCGTCAAGATCGACCCGAAATCATTGGGCGTGGGCCAGTATCAGCATGATGTCGACCAGGGACTCCTGAAAGAGAAGCTTGACACTACTGTTGAGATGTGCGTCAACAGCGTCGGAGTCAACCTCAATACTGCCAGTCCTTATCTCCTGGCCTATGTCGCGGGCATCGGGCCTGCACTGGCCGCCAAGATAGTGGCTTACCGTACCGAGACGGGCGTGTTCAAGTCGCGCGCCGAGCTCATGAAGGTTCCGCGCCTTGGCGCCAAGGCCTTCGAGCAGTGCGCGGGATTCCTGCGCATCCCCGATGCGGCCAATCCGTTGGATAATTCCGCCGTCCATCCCGAGTGCTATCACATCGTGGACCGCATGGCCAAGGACCTCGGTGTAAGCACCGCCGAACTTGTCGGAAATGCGGGGCTGTGCTCCGGCATTTCAGCTGAGAAATACGTGGAGGGGGATTTCGGCCTTCCGACCGTTAACGACATACTGAAGGAACTGGCCAAGCCCGGCCGCGATCCGAGGGAGACGGCGTCTGAATTCGAATTCTCGCAGGATGTCCATGACCTTGAGGATCTTTACCCCGGTATGGAATTGCCGGGTATTGTGACCAATATTACCAATTTCGGGGCGTTCGTGGACGTGGGACTTCACGAAAACGGGCTCATCCATGTCTCGCAGATGGGTGTCCGCGGCCATGCCGAGCCCTCTAAGATCCTTAAGCTTCACCAGAGGATCAAGGTCTCTGTCCTCGACGTGGACCTTGACCGCAGGAGGATTTCGCTCCGACTGCTGAAGGATTAGCTTTTCTTCGGCCTTATCTTCCTGAATTTCAGCTTGATTACACCCCAGAATGCTTCGCCGAAGATGCCGCTCGACATCTTGGAGGTGCCTTCCTTGCGGTCCACGAAAATGATCGGGACCTCCTTGATCTTGAATCCGAGCTTGTAAGTGGTGTATTTCATTTCAATCTGGAAACCATATCCCTTCATCCTGATGCGGTCGAGATCGATAGTTTCCAGCACCCTGCGGCGGTAGCACTTGAATCCGGCCGTAGTGTCGTACACTTTCATGCCGAGCACGGTCCTGACATATACCGAAGCGTAGTATGACATGATGACGCGGCCTATCGGCCAGTTGATCACGCTTATGCCGTCGCAGTAGCGGGAGCCGATGGCGAGGTCCGCGCCCTCTTCAGCGCAGGCCTTGTACAGGAGGGGCAGGTCGTCTGGATTGTGGGAGAAGTCGGCATCCATCTCGAAGATGTAGTCATAACCTTGCTCCACAGACCATTTGAAGCCGGTGATATATGCAGTTCCAAGGCCCTGCTTGCCCGAGCGCTCTATCATGAAGAGGCGCTCGGGGAACTCCGCCTGGAGTCCCTTTACGATCTCGGCCGTACCGTCTGGAGAGCCATCCTCGATGACGAGGATGCTGTAAAGGCCTTCGAGCGAAAAGACCTTGCGGATGATCTTCTCGATGTTTTCCTTTTCGTTGTAGGTGGGGATGATGACGATTTTCCTGTCCATCTTTTCTTCCTGTATCGTTTCTACAAATATAGGAAAAAAACTTATCTTTGTCCTCGCAACCACAGATTTGATATGAAAAGGATCGACTGTTTCATCTCCTGCTGCGGCCCGGAGGCCGCTTCGGCCACGCGGGCCAATCTCTCGGCCGAGCCCGCCATCTCATCCCTTCATTTCCTTGGCTCCGACGAGCCTCTCGCTGCGACTTCCACCTTGCTGCGCATAGCGTCAATGGCTGAGGCTGACTATACTCTCCTGTATACCAAATCCACGGAACTCTCCTTTGTGCATTATGCGCTGGAGCGGATGCTTTCCGTAGCTGATGATACGGGTGCGGACATGGTCTATGCCGACCATTTCGCCATGACGGGGGGAGTCCTCAAGTCCGCCCCCGTCATAGACTGCCAGTTGGGAGCGCTGCGGGATGATTTCGACTTCGGCGGAGTGCTTCTGTACAGGACATCCGCGCTGAAAGATGCCGTGGCCCGGATGGACCGTTCCTATAATTATGCAGCGCTGTACGACCTTCGACTCAAGGTGTCGCAGAAGGGGAGCCTGGTCCATATCGGTGAGTTCCTTTATTACGAAGTGGAGACGGACCTCCGCAAGTCCGGAGAGAAGCAGTTCGACTATGTCGATCCCAAGAACCGCGCGGTGCAGATAGAGATGGAGCAGGCCTGTACTGAGCACCTCAAGGCCATCGGCGGATATCTGGAGCCTGTTTTCAAGCCAATATCCTTCGATGAAGGCGACTTCGAGTACGAGGCTTCCGTCGTTATTCCGTGCAAGAACCGTGTCCGTACTGTGGGAGACGCAATCCGCTCAGCGCTGTCCCAGCGCACTTCCTTCAAGTACAATGTGATCGTAGTGGACGACAATTCCACCGACGGGACCTTGGATGTTATAAAGGGATTCCTGGATGATCCCAAGCTCATTTATATCGCCCAGGATACTACATGGCATGCCATCGGCGGCAACTGGAACGCCGCCCTTCACCATCCGCTCTGCGGCAGGTTCGCCCTGCAGCTTGACTCGGACGATACTTATTATGATGAGAATACAGTCCAGAAGATGGTGGATGCTTTTCATGAGCAGAACTGTGCCATGGTGGTGGGGACTTACCGGATGACCGATTTCGACGGCAATACCTTGCCTCCCGGCATCATCGACCATCGTGAATGGACTCCGGAGAACGGGCGCAACAATGCCCTTCGCATCAACGGCCTCGGAGCTCCGCGCGGGTTCTATGTTCCGCTTCTGCGCGAGCTGAATTTCCCGACCACAAAGTATGGCGAGGACTATGCCGTCGGTCTGCGCGTCAGCCGCGAGTACCAGATCGGCAGGGTCTACGATGTAGTCTACAATTGCCGCAGGTGGGAGGGCAATTCAGATGCAGCGCTTGAAATAGAAAAGGTTAACGCCAACAACACCTATAAGGACCGTATCCGGACATGGGAACTGCAGGCCCGTATAAGGTCGAATTCCTTGAAAAAAGTGTAAAAAAAGTTTGGTGGTTTAAAATAATTCCGTACCTTTGCAGTCCCGCTTGAAACTAACGAGCGGGATTTTTCTGCAAAAGAAGTTCATTGAAAAGACTGAAGGAAGTACAAGCAAGTACCGAGAACAAATAAGAATCGAGAGCGTTGATTTCTTTGATTAAGCGTCAGGACAGACTAGAGTTATAGAAATTATACAAAGAAGAGTTTGATCCTGGCTC
>JAFYZE010000229.1 GCA_017548805.1 Bacteroidales bacterium | reverse complement strand
GCGTATTCGCGTCCCTTGAGATATTCGAATGTGGTCTCGTCCGGGGCGATGAATCCGCCGCGGGCGCCCATCTCGATGGAAAGGTTCGACAAAGTCAGCCTTCCCTCCATGGAGAGCGAGCGGATGGTGGAACCGCGGTACTCGATGAAGTATCCGGTCGCACCGCTCGTTGTGAGCTTCATCATAAGGTAGAGGGCGAGGTCCTTGGCGGTGACGCCGGGACCGAGCTCCCCTTCCACGCGTATGCTCATCGACTTGGGCTTCTTCTGCAGGATGCACTGCGATGCGAGCACCATCTCCACCTCGGAAGTGCCGATGCCGAAGGCGACGGCACCCATGGCGCCGTGGGTGGAAGTATGCGAGTCGCCGCAGACTATGGTCATTCCCGGGAGGGAAAGGCCCTTCTCGGGTCCCACGACATGGATGATGCCGTTGTCCGGGCTCATCATGCCGTAGTAGGTCAGGCCGAACTCCCGGGCATTGCGCTCGAGCGTATCCACCTGGGTCTTTGACAGGGGCTCGGTGATGGGCTTGTCCTGGTCATGCGTCGGAGTATTGTGGTCCGGCATGCAGAAGATGCGCTCGGGCCGCAGGCACTTGATACCGCGGGCGCGGAGCCCGTCGAAGGCCTGCGGGGACGTCACCTCGTGACAGTACAGACGGTCGATGTAGACCTGGTCCGGACCGCCTTCGGGCTTGTCCACGATGTGCGCATCCCAAATCTTGTCGAATAGCGTATTCATCAGTGTTTGAATTTGTTGATACAGTCAATGAAGGCGTCCACGGACGCTTCCACAATGTCGGTACTGGCACCGAAGCCGTAATATACGCGGCCGTCGTGCTCCACCTGCATATGGACCTTGCCGACGTCATCGGAGCCCCTGGTGATATTCTGAATGGTAAACTCCTTGATGGTCATCTGGCGGCGTATGATCAGCTTGACGGCATTGATGGAGGCGTCGATAGGACCGTTGCCGTGGGCAGCGGCTTCGAACTTCTCGCCCCCGATGTCCAGTCCTATGCTCGCAACGGGCCTGAGCCCCTTGCCGCTGGTCACCTGCAGAAAATCCATCTTGACGTGTGCGGAATCGCGTTTCTCAGCGCCGGCGAGGACCAGAAGGTCATCGTCGTCAATCTGTTTCTTGGAGTCCGCAAGCTTGAGGAACTTGGCATAGACGGCATCGAGCAACTCGGGAGTGAGGGACACTCCAAGAGTCTCCAGACGGTATTTCAGGGCAGCATGGCCGCTGCGCGCCGTCAGGACGATACTGCTGTCGTCTATACCGACGTCCTTGGGATCGATGATCTCGTAGGTGGAGACATCCTTTAGCACTCCGTCCTGGTGGATGCCGGACGAATGCGCGAAGGCATTGCGGCCCACGATGGCCTTGTTGGCCTGGACGGGCATGTTCATCAGGCTGGACACCGTACGGCTGATCGGATATATCCCGTGGGTGTTGATCTGGGTGTAAAGGGGTATGTCACTATGGCTCTTGAGTATCATCACGACCTCCTCCAGGGAGGTGTTTCCCGCGCGCTCGCCCACTCCGTTGACGGTCACCTCGCACTGGCGGGCGCCGTTCAGCAGGCCCGCGACCGTATTGGCCGTGGCCATGCCCAGGTCGTTGTGGCAATGAGTCGAGATGATGGCGTTCTCTATCCCGTCCACATGGTCGACGAGATACTTGATCTTGGCGCCATACTCCGAAGGCAGGCAGTAGCCGGTGGTGTCTGGGATGTTCACCACCGTCGCACCGGCCTTGATGACGGCTTCGATCACCTGCGCCAGGAAGGCGTTGTCCGTACGCCCGGCATCCTCTGCGTAGAACTCCACCTCATCCACGAAGTTCCGGGCGTACTTCACAGCCTTGACCGCGCGCTCGAGGATCTCCTCGCGGGTGGAGTTGAACTTGTAGCGGATGTGGGAGTCGGATGTGCCGATACCCGTGTGGATACGCTTGTGCTTGGCAAATTTCAGGGCTTCGACGGCGACGTCTATATCCTTTTCAACCGCACGCGTAAGGGCGCATACGGTAGGCCACGTGACGGCCTTGGATATTTCCACGACGGAGTTGAAATCGCCGGGGCTCGAGACCGGGAAACCTGCCTCGATGACATCGACGCCCAGGCTCTCGAGCGCCTTGGCCACCTGGATTTTTTCAACGGTGTTGAGCTGGCAGCCCGGGACCTGTTCCCCGTCACGCAGGGTGGTGTCGAATATATATACCCTGTTGGAATCCATTTCCTTACTTGTTGTTCTCGGGGCGGAGCGAACGGACGGTGACGGCGGTGCGCCACATCTCGCTCTCGCGGAGGGCCTTGAGTTCCTTTTCGAGGCCTTCGCGGTAGTCAGGCTTGCTGTTGGCGTCGATGGAGATCTGGGCCTCGTTGCCGGACTTCACGCTGGCATAAAGCTTCTGGACGACGGGCTTGATGGCGTCGTGGAAAGGTCCCATCCAGTCGAGGGCGCCGCGCTGGGCGGTTGTGGAGCAGTTGGCATACATCCAGTCCATACCCTTGGCCGCGAAGAGCGGCATGAGGGACTGGGTGAGCTCCTCGACGGTCTCGTTGAAGGCCTCGCTCGGCGAATGGCCGTTCTCGCGGAGGACCTCATACTGTGCGGAAAGCAGGCCCTGGATGGCGCCCATCAGCGAGCCGCGCTCGCCGGTGAGGTCGGAGGTCGCCTCACGCTGGAAGGTGGTCTCGAAGAGGTAGCCGGAACCGATGCCGATGCCGAGGGCGATGGCGTCGTTCAGGGCGTGTCCGGAGACATCCTGGTAGACTGCGTATGAAGAGTTGATGCCGCGGCCCTCGAGATAGAGGGAACGCACGGTGGCTCCGGAGCCCTTGGGGGCTACCATGATGACGTCGATGTCATCCGGAGGTACGCAGCCCGTACGGTCGTTCCAGGTGATGGCGAAACCGTGGGAGAAATAGAGGGTCTTGCCGGGCCTCAGGAAAGGCTTGATGCGGGGCCATACGGACATGACGGCTGCGTCGGAGAGCAGGCACATCACGATGTCGCCGCGATCGCAGGCCTCCTCGATGCCGAAGAGGGTCTCGCCGGGCACCCAGCCGTCGGAGACGGCCTTCTCGAAGGTCTTGCCGGGACGCTGTCCCACGATGACCTTGAATCCGTTGTCCTTCAGGTTGAGGGACTGGCCGGGGCCCTGGACGCCGTATCCGATACAGGCGATCGTCCTGCATTCCAGCTGCTTGCGCGCCATCTCAAGGGTAAACTCTTCGC
>JAFYZE010000228.1 GCA_017548805.1 Bacteroidales bacterium | reverse complement strand
CCCGTGAACAGGAAGATCATCAGCGGCAGGGCTATGATGGCCATGGTGGCGCTGATTGGGAGATAGATGCCGAAGTTTGCGTACTCCGATATCAGGTATGTGACGAGCAACAGTCCGACGCTTATGACACTGGAGATCATGTAGTGCTTGCGGATGTCGGTGGACTTGCATATGGTGCGGCTGATGTTCGGCACTCCGAGCGAGATGAAGCCTATCGTTCCGCAGATGCTCACGGCGCTCGTGACCAGGAACATGATGGCCATCAGGCTCATGGCCTTGTACAGGCGTGAAAGCTCGATCTCTCCCCGGAAATGCCGGCTCAGGTCGCGGGCGGAATACAAGGCCGCACCCAGCCCTATGGCGAAGAGCACGAGCGAGAAGATGATGTCCCCGTGCGTGACTCCTTCCAGGTGGAAATTGGCCGCTCCCCAGAGGTAATACTGCTTCAGCAGGTCCCCGGTAGGGGCGTTCGTGACCACTATCGTTCCAAGCGAACCTATGAATGTGCCGAATATGATGCCGAAAGTGATGAGGTTCTGTGTCGATACCCTGAGCGTCACGAAGAAGCATACGATAGTACATATCAGGGTACAGATGAAGGATCCGACAGTAAGCGAGCACCAGCCCGACATCGTGGCGGCGGCGGCTCCCAGGCAGGCTGCGGAGCCGAGGCCGAGTGAATAGACATCACCCAGCTGGTTGCGCCAGAGATACTGCATCTGGATGCCTCCCACCGGGAGGGCTATGCCGCTTAGCAGCACATACAAGAAACTGAAAAACATATCGTTACCATTTTATTTCCATTGACAGCAGGGCATTGAATCCGGGCATGGGATAGCCCTGTACGATCTGATACGGCCTGTTGAACACATTGCCGAGGTTTAGGGTGACAGTGAGTTCGGGGACCATGCCCCGATGCTCGAGTCCGATAAGGTAATGGAGCCACGACACGCTTGCGTCGCTGATGCTCCAGGGTTCGATGTAATAGTCCGCTATGTTGGCCGTGCGGGACCATTTGCCTCCTGAGACGCTGGTGTCCCAGCAGAGTGACCAGTAACCGTATCGTGCCTCCAGCCCGAATCCTCCGCTGTGGAGGGGGATGTAGGGAATCTGGTTGCCATAGGTCCGGCTGTCTTTGTCAGAGTGGTCGAGGGCCTGCTGGAAAGAATAGCGGAACGTTCCTTCCATGAACCAGTCTCCTCGGTTGACCCCGAATTCCGCTTTGGTATCCAGTCCTGTTACATCTACCAGTCCTATGTTCAGCATTGTCCAGCGGAACTGCGAAGAGGTGGGGATGGCCACGATCTTGTTGCTGACCCTGTTGAAATACGGCGAGACGCGCACATCCCAGTGACAGTTCGCAGGCTTCCTGCCGCTGAAACGGATGTCCAATCCGTACTGTTCCGCCTGTTCCGGAACCAGCGAGGAGTTGCCCATCTGGCTGTAGTACAGGTCGTTGAAAGACGGCAGGCGGTAGCTGCGCTTGGCGTAGGCGTCGAATTCCAGATAATTGACGGGCCTCCAGAACAGGCTCAGCGACGGCATCCAGGCATCGCGATAGGTGTTCTCGCGGGTCCATCCGCCGGCGTTTGGCGTATCGAACCAGTCCCATGCCCCCATATAGACCAGATGCGCCGCAGCACGGAAAGTCTCCCATGCAACGCGGCTGGCGAGGGCTCCGATATATGTGGCCCTCCTGGGAGTGACGAACTGTCCGACATCGGAATCCAGCGTGTTGTACTGCAGGTCGGAACTGAAATCTACGGACCAGGGGTCGGCCAGGACATAGGATTGGGCCAATGATGCGTATCCCGCATTCTGACGGTAATGCAGGTCATAAGGCATAGCCATCGGGTTCTTTTCCGGATGGGTGTTATAATGCGTGTAATTGTTTGAATACTTGAACTTCAAGGATGTGGAGTACCGGTCCGACCAGTCCTGGTCCCAGCCGCCCTGTACGAACATGTCCTGGTCTGCCTGGCGTTCGGCGCTGAAAGGGAAACCCATGGCCCGGCGTATCACCGGTCCCGGAAAGCCCCGTTCCGAACCGTAGGTATAGACATGCAGGTTCCATCTGCCGTCATCAAGTGTTCCAAAAAGCTGCGCCTCCAGCCTCAGGGACCTGATGTCACCGTTCTCGCGCACCAGGGTGGTGTCGAAGCAGGGGTACTTGTACTTTCCGTTGCTCGTGAGGAATTCCGCCTGTGTCCGGAGCTTTACCCTGTCTCCCATGTATTTGTCCCATAGCAGGGAGGGATTGACCGTTCCGAATGAACCGCCACGCAGGCGGAAGCGCCCGCCGCTATCACTAAATAGCAGCGGAGGGTCGGAAGTCAGGTGTACTGCAGCTCCGGATGCGTATTCCTTTGCTGTCTGCAGCCTCCTGGATTTCTGGCCGTTGTACAGTGCAACCGTGCCTATCCCGTCCGTCGAGAACCTCCCCAGGTCCACCTGCATGTTCTGTGCGTTGTCCACCTGGATCCCGTCCAGGAATATGCCTACATGCTCGCTGCCCAAGCTCCGGACGTTGATGGTCTTGAGACCGCCGACTCCGCCGTAATCCTTTACCTGCACTCCCGTGAAATGCTGCAGCACGGCTGCCATCTGCTGCGGCGCGGCAGACTGCTGGGGCAGGTATACCTGCTCAGCAGCAGGTACAACGGGCCGCACCTTTACGCCGAACACCGATGCCGCAGACAGCGTATCCGTCTCCTGCGCCATTGAGCACAAGGAGACGGATACGAGAATCAGCGCGGCTATCGTCCGGCGTATGTCCATTACCAGATGGCGAAGTGTCCGGGACAAACGCCGGCGGTGACGGTCCAGACCTTGCCGCCCTTGCTGTACAGGCTTACGGTGCCGGGATTGAAATAGTCTCCAGCGTCACTTACAAGGAAAGCGTCGTTGCCGAGTGCGAAAAGGCCGTAGGGATTGGTGCCGTCCATCTTCAGGCTGGAAGCTGCTTTCGCGCCGTCCTTCACACTGAACGCCTTCCATGTCTTGGCTGCGAGCCAGTCAAACTCTTCCTCGGCGCCGATACAATAGAGCGTTCCATCATGCAAGGCGGCGACGCTCACATAGTCGGAGACATGCTTTACCTTGTCGGAGGCATCGATAATGTACACTCCGGAGTGGACATCCCAGTAGTTTCCAAGGGTGGTGACATAGACATTGCCCTTTCCGTCGGAGAAGACAGACTTAAGGTTTATCTGCACGTCAAGTGTCTTGACCGCCTTGAAGGTCTTCGTGTCTATGACCGTGACGGTATTGTCATAGGAATAGTCAGGGGGCAGCTGGCTGGAGATACCGCCGGAGTTCGCCACATACAGTTTACCGTTGTAGCATGCTATGCCTTCGGGCTGGTATCCGACCTCAACGGATCCCTCCACTTTCTTGGTATTCAGATTGATGCGGTAGACCTGGCCTTTCACGTTCTTGTAATCGGTGACGGTATAGTAGCCATATTCGTCATAGGCTCCGTTGGCATAGGCACCGGCCCATGAGGTTACATACGCATATGTGTTGTCATACGCTATGTTGCGGGGAGTCGGGACCTGGATGGCGGCGATCTCCGTCTCGTCCTTCGCGGACACTACTTCTACGATGCCGGAATTGTTGATGACCATCCATACCTCGTTGCCGATTACGACTATGTCGTTGCCGACATCGCCCAGGCCGGCGCCGATATCGGGATTCATCTTCTTGAATGCCCCAGTGATGTAGTTACCGTCACTGATGCGCAGGAAATCGAGGGTGGAGTTGTTGGAGCCCATACTTCCTTCGTTGAGCATAAAGACCTTCTTGATGCCGGCGGAAACGCCGCTTACATCGACTTCGGTACCGGTCAGGGTGGAGTCCTTCTCGGGAATAGGGTCCTTCTGGCACGCGAATACGGATACGAGCGCACCACAAAGCAAAAGCAATCTTGCTTTTTTCATGATAGATATAGAATTAACGTTACCGCACGGACTTGTCCCCGAGCCCTGATGCTAAACTTGAAAGTGGCAGGTCTTCTGACTTCTCCCGGCCCCGGCCTTCTCGGAGGTTTTCCCTCCAATGGCATTGGATTCGGAGCCGTTGAGGATGACAAAGCTGCGGGCACAGTCCCGGATTCGCACCGGATTCCCTTTTAAGACGCGGCCGGAAACACCT
>JAFYZE010000227.1 GCA_017548805.1 Bacteroidales bacterium | reverse complement strand
CAATAAACGGGTTAGTAGTATATGAACGTCCTTAAATTCGGTGGCACTTCAGTTGGCTCAGCCGAGTCCATCCTCAATGTAAAACAGATTGTTTCTTCGCGCCAGGAAAGCGTGATCGTCGTCGTGTCCGCACTCGGCGGCATCACTGACCTCCTTCTCTCTACTTCGGCCCAGGCCGAGCGCGGGGACAAGGATTTCCGTGCCTCATACGAGAATATCCGCAAACGCCATATAGGCCTCATCGAGACCGTATTCGAGCCCTCAGATGCCAAGAACAGGCTCCTGGAGGCCATCGAGCTCGAGCACGAGCGCCTTCGCGCGCTGTACGAGGGCGTTTACACGCTCCGCGTGCTGCCCGCCAAGACTTCGTGCCAGATCGTGAGTTTCGGCGAGAGGATGTCCGCGATGATCGTAAGCGCGCTCCTTCCGGGATCGTTCCTTTACGATTCGCTTGAGTTCATCAAGTCCACCGTGATCGAGGGCAAGAATGTCCTCGATTCCGAGGTCACCGAGGATCTCGTCCGCAAGAAATTCTCCGGCATCGAGGGACGCAATGAGATCGCCGTCGTCCCCGGCTTCATATCCACTGACTCCCGTACCGGCGAGATCACCAACCTCGGACGCGGCGGCTCAGACTACACCGCCAGTGTCATCGCAGCCGCGCTGAATGCCGACTGCCTTGAGATCTGGACTGACGTAGACGGCTTCATGACCGCCGACCCGCGCGTGATACGAACATCATACGTGATCGACGAGCTCAGTTTCTCCGACGCCATGGAACTCTGCAACTTCGGTGCGAAGGTCATCTATCCGCCCGCAATCTATCCCGTTTACGCCAAGGACATCCCCGTACTGGTCAAGAATACCTTCAACCCTTCCGCGAAAGGTACTGTCATACGCCAGCGCAGCCATTCCGGCGGACGCACAGTCACCGGCATCTCGTCCATCGACGACACTTGCCTCATCACTGTCCTGGGCACATCCATGGCCGGCATCATCGGAGTCAACAGCCGCATATTCAAAGTGTTGGCTGACAATTTCATAAGCGTGTTCCTCGTGAGCCAGTCGTCGTCCGAGACGCATATCTCACTCGGTGTCTCGGCCGCCCAGGCCGACAAGGCCTGCGAGCTGCTGGGCCGCGAATTCGCGCATGAGATTGCCGAAGGCTCCATGGCTCCCGTACAGCTCATGAAAGGCCTCGCCACCGTCGCTATCGTAGGCGAGAACATGAAGAACAACGCCGGTATCGCCGGCAAGCTCTTCAGCGTTCTCGGCCGCAACGGCATCAGCATCATCGCTTGCGCCCAGGGTACCGAGGAGCACAACATCTCCTTCGTCGTGGACCGCAAGTTCCTCCGCAAGTCCCTCAATGTCATACATGACAGTTTCTTCCTCTCCGAATACCAGGAGCTGAACGTCTTCATCTGCGGTATCGGCACGGTGGGCGGCAACCTCATCGGCCAGATCGCATCGCAGAGGGAGAAGCTCATGCGTGAGAACAATCTCAAGATCAACGTCGTGGGTATCGCCCGCAGCACCAAAGGCATTTTCGACCGCGAGGGCATCGACCTGGAGGATTACAAGGAGAAGCTCGAGAACGGCATCGCCCTTGACCTGGACAGGCTGAAGGAAGAGGTCATCGGCATGAACATATTCAATTCCGTGTTCGTCGACTGCACTGCCAGCCCCGATGTCGCAAGCCTTTACATGGATTTCTTCGAGCACGGCATCTCGGTGGTTGCGGCCAACAAGGTCGCTGCATCCTCGGCATACGAGAACTACGCGGCCCTCAAGGCTATGGCTCTCAAGAGGGGCGTCAAGTTCCTCTTCGAGACCAATGTCGGAGCCGGACTCCCCATCATCAATACGATAAACGCCCTCCGCAACAGTGGAGACAAAATACTTAAGATAGAGGCTGTTCTGAGCGGTACCTTAAACTTTATCTTCAATACTCTCTCGGAGGACATTCCTTTCAGCGAGACGGTCAGGATGGCCAAGGAACAGGGCTTCTCGGAGCCCGATCCGCGAATCGACCTTTCCGGCAAGGACGTTATCCGCAAGCTCGTCATTCTCGCCCGCGAGGCCGGCTACAAGGTTGACCAGGAGGATGTCGTCGCCGAGAACCTCATTCCCGAGGATTACTTCCGCTGCAGCCTTGAGGAGTTCTGGCAGCGTCTCCCCGAGCTCGACGCTGACTTCGAGGAGCGCCGCCGCAAGCTCGCTGCGCAGAACAAGCACTGGCGCGTCGTCGCGCGCATGGAGGACGGGAAGTATACCGTGTCGCTCAAAGAGTTCGGCCAGCGCTCATCCCTCTACGAACTGGAGGGTTCCAACAACATTATCCTCCTCACCACGGAGAGGTACAACAAGCATCCTATGCTCATCCAGGGATATGGCGCTGGCGCAAGCGTCACCGCCGCCGGTGTATTCGCCGATATCATGAGCATCGCAAACGTTTAGGATTATGAAGAAGGTCAGAGTATTCGCACCGGCATCCATCGCCAATCTCGGATGCGGTTTCGATATCATGGGACTCGCCCTGGACGAGGTCGGAGACATCCTCGAGATGACGGCTTCGGAAGGTGACGGCAT
>JAFYZE010000226.1 GCA_017548805.1 Bacteroidales bacterium | reverse complement strand
CGGCGGTTGCCGGATGTACCGGTGGCATTGACGGTCATAACCTGACCGTCGTCATTCTGCTCGGTCAGAGCGATGCTGTGGTCTGCAGGATTGAAATCCGTAAGACCGTAGTTGTTCCACATAAGGCCATAGCCCTTGCTGGAAAGGACGAAGGGTATGGAGATCTGGGTATTGACCTGGGTCAGGCGGCGGGTCAGGCCGCGAATGTCCAAGTATCCGTCCTGGAACTGCCCGGTGCCATAAAGATGCTCGTCCGCAGGGGAAACGAACGCCTGGGACACAGCCACGACAGGCACATCCTGGACTGAAGACTGTTCAATCTTCCTGCCTCCGGGGACTTCGGACAGCAGGACATTACCAAAAGCATCCAGGAAGGTCAGGGAGCCGTCGGGCTTGGAGTACCTGACGGTCATGGAGTCCGTACGCAGCTCGACGGAAGAGCCGTCCCTGCGGACGGAGAACTTCGGAGCCGCGACCTTTTCGGTGTAGACCAGCTCCTCAAGAAGCTTCTGACCCTCAGGAAGCACCTGCACACGGATGGCATTGGAATACAAAGGACTGAGGATGAGAGTCCCATCCCCAGTCTTTATCCTAACTGCCTTGCCGGTGTCCGAGCATCGGCAAAAGAAGACGACGCCCAGGACAAGTACGGCCAGGAAGCCGAACTGTCTGAACTGCCGCTTCACTTATTTCAAGATAATCTGTTTGCCAAGCTTGAGCTTGTCGCCGGAATCGTCGACGGTCCAGTACTGCGGCTTGCGTCCGCCGTTGCCCTCGGAATGGTGCACGACATAGCGAAGCTCGCCGTCGAAGGTGCGGAAGAGCATTCCGTGACCGGAGTTGTTGCCGAGGAACGGTTCGGGCTCCTGGACCCAAGGTCCTGCGATGGTGCCGGACTCGGAGTAGCAGACCTCCTGGAGGTAGCGCTCCTTGCCCCAGGTGGACCAGAGCATGCCGAGCTTGCCGGTCTGGGTGCGGAACATCTGAGGGCCGTCGGTGACCCAACCGGGCATCTTCATGCCGAAGGTAGCCTCGCCAAGGCCGTTCATTTCACCGCAGGAAGGAGCCTCGGATGCACGGAACATGGTGACAGGCCACTCGGAGATGGTCTGGGTGAGGTCCTTGGACAGCTCGATGTAGTCCATGGTTCCGTCGATCAGCTGGGTCCACTCATGGACGAAGATCATGTAGATATGGCCGTCCTCCTCATAGAGGGTACCGTCGATGCAGTCCCACTCGTAAGGCTGATAGTCGTAGCCGGGAGTGATGGAGAAGGGAACGAACGGTCCTTCGGGGCTCTCGGAACGGAGGAGATAAGTCTGATTGTGAGGCACGTTGTAGCGCCTGGGCACCTGCTGGATGATCTCGCTGTGGTCGCTCCAGGTACCGGCATAGTAGTAATAATCGCCGATCTTGTGGATCTCGGCAGCGGCTGCGAAGCCGGCCTTCTCGCACCAAGTGCCGGTGAGGTCGATGACGTTATAAGGTCCCTCCCACATGACGAGGTCCTTACTGCGGTACTGGCGTCCGCCGGAGCTGGTCAGGTAGTAGGTCTTGGTGGCCTCGTCAGCATAGATGAACGGGTCGCTCATGCTCAGGTCGTTGAAATGGACGGTGCGGATCTGGTTCTGTGCCTCGCGCATGCGGCGCATACGCTCAGCCATGCCGGCAGTATCGCGCGGAGCGGAAGAGATCATTCCTCCGAAGTTGTTCTGTCCGGGGTTTGCCGGCGGCGCCTGCTCTCCGGGCTCGATGACCTTGCGCTCAGTAGAAGGTTCACAGGGATTGGATTGATTCTGCTTGCAGGCGAAAAGCAGCAACGCTGACATGGATGCCAGAATGGCAATTTTGATAACTCTCATAATATTGGATGTTAGTTTATGAATGCTCTATTCTATGCTTTCACAAAAATACGATTTTCGGCGAACATCGAATTGTAATAATAGACCATTTGCTTTAAAAATGATTCACGCGCGAGACTATCTTCCCTAATCCGTCCGGATAGAAAAAGGCGGCACCGCCGAAACGGTGCCGCCTGAAATCGGATTGATATAGTTAAAAAACTAACTTAAAACTTACTACTCCGCATCGTTCAAATAAGCCCAGCCGAGAACATCGTGGAGGTTCGGGTTGGCGTTCTTGAAATCACGAGGGAACGGGAAGTACTCGTGCTTGCCTACCTCGAAATCATTGAACTTAAGCGAGCAGTGCTCAGTATAGAGCCTATGCTCAGGCTCACCCTTTGTGAACATTGCATCATAGACGGTCGTAGCATTTTGATGGAGACCGGACTTGTTGAAGATCTGGTCAAGGTTAACCTTGCCTTGCTTGCTCCAACGGACGAGGTCGAGGAAGCGGCAGCTCTCGAACCACATCTCGTACTGCTTCTCCTCCATCACGTTCTCGAAGGTGAGCTTGTCACTGATCTTGCCGGAACCGGAACGCCTCTGTACATCCTGGAGAGCCTTGAGGCCCTTAGCCTCGTCACCGGAGCCGATGCAGGCCTCTGCATAGAGAAGGAGAGCCTCAGCGTAACGTGCGACGTTGAAATTCTTCTGGTTCGACGCAGGACCAAGGCCGGAAACATTGTCGGCAGGATAGGACTTGCCTCCAGTAAGGAATGACGGAGGATTGACGAACACCATATGCTTCCACTCGAAATAAGGTCCGTGGCTGAACACGCCGCTGGCGGCAGAGATTCCGCGACCGCGGTCTTTCTTCTTCTCATCGAGAGACATATTGACAGGCTTACCTGCGTCGTAATCGGAAGCCCACTCCATCTCATAGAGCCATTCATCTCCAGTCAGGAAGCAAGCCTTGCGTCGGGGAGAATCACCGTCATGAGCGAGGAACTTCTCAGCAAAAGGAATTGTGATGGCACCACCATTCCATCCCTGGAAACCATCGTGCGGGCGAGGCTGGCCGCCAAGGACGTCGGTACGCCAGCAGAACACGTTGGCGACCATCCAACGACCGCGCTGGATAGGAGCGCCGGAGCCCCAGGCGTTATTGGTGAATGCGGGATCCTCGAGGAAGTTAGGCTCGAAAATTTTCTCGGGGGAGCCGTCTCCTGACACATGGAAGAGAGTCCAATACTCCTCAGTAGGGATAAGGGCATAATTGCCGGAATCGATGAGGGCGCCGAGGTACTTGCGTGCGGTAGCAGGATCGTTGTTGAACATAGCTGCCTTGCCGGCGATGAATTGAGCAAAACCAACATTCATGCGGGCAGTATTGTCCTTGTCTCCGGTACCGTTGCGCTTGGGCAACGAGCCTGAAGAGATAGCCTTCTCACACTCGGAGATGACCCACTCGAGCACCTGGGACTGGCTCTCGGCATTGACAGGGAGCTCGTCTGCATCATATACGCGGTCCATGATAGGAGGGCAGTTCCAGATAAGGGCAAGCATCATATGGATGTATGCGCGCATTACGCGTGCCTCAGCCACAGCCTGCTTGGTGAAGGTGCTCTCCCACTTGGGGGCGTCACCGTTCCTGTTCTCATCGGTGAAGTTGGAGATGACTAGGTTGGCGTGATAAATAGCATAGTAGTAGCGCTGGTAGGCGGACTTCATCGTTCCGTTTGAATCGTCATACCTGAACTCGCAGAACAGACGGAAAGGCTCGTGATCGTCGACGTGGCCACCTGCGGCAAGGATATCGTCAGAAGAGTAGTTGAGCAATACCTGCTCGGGATTGTCAATACCCTCGGTACCGGCTACATTCTGGATATAATTGGCATACATATCCGCGAGTGCAGCCTGGGCATCATCGTCGGAGGCGTAGAAAGAATCATAGCTGACGACACCCTTCTGGGGGATTTCAAGCTTCGACTCGCAGGAGACTGCAAGGAAAGCAAATCCTAAAAGTATGGGGAGAATAATCTTTTTCATCTTGTAAAGCATAGATTAGAATGTCAGGTTAACACCAAGGATGATCTTCTGCATCGTAGGATAGGAACCCCAGTCGAGGCCGGTACCAGTGGTGCTGTTGGTAGAAGCAGTCTCCGGATCAAGGCCACGATAGCTGGTGAAGGTGAAGTAGTCGTCAAGCGACACATAGAAGCGCAGGTTGCTGATGGCGGCCTTCTTCGTAAGAGTGGAAGGGAGGGTATAACCAAGCTGAAGCTGCTTAATCCTGAAATAGTCTCCCTTGAAAAGGTTCGCGGTTGAGGACCAGAACACATAGTTACCAAGAGTCTTGGAAGGATGCGGGAAAGTACCGTCCTCATAGAGATCGAGATACATCTTCATGGAGTTCTTGAAGCCGGGACGATGAAGGACCGGAAGGATGGAGTTTCCACCGACACCGGATCCATAGAGAGTGAAGTCGAAGCCCTTCCAGTCGAGGTTGATGGTAAGACCGTACGTGAAGGTCGGGGTACCCTGACCGATGTACATCATATCGGCGGAGCTGATGTTGCCATCGCCGTCCACATCGGTGAACATAGGTGCGCCCTTGGCGAACATAACCTTGGTATTGCCATCTGCATCGGTGTACATCACATCGTCCTTGGCTATTCCAGTGTACTCATAGCCACGGAGATACCATACGGGATATCCCTTCTCGAATGCGGTCTGGATCTGATAGTTGGTAGAACTGGCATCTGAGCGGGTCTGGCGGCCTGCGCCTTCCGCAAGCTCGAGGACCTCGTTGTGGAGGGTCGAGAAGTTGGTATTGATGGAGTAGTTCAACTCACCGATACGGTCTCTCCAGCCAAGTTCGAACTCGAGACCGGTGTTGAGAACGTTACCGCCGTTGATGGTAACGGAACCGACACCAAGCTCGGGAGGAACGGTCACGCTGAATAGGAGATCCTTGGTCTGCTTGTTGAACCAGTCGACGCCGAGGGTCAGCCTGTTGTTAAGGAAACGGGCATCGAGACCGAGGTCGATCTGCTCGGAGGTCTCCCAGCGGAGGTTCGGGTTAGGCAGGCCATTAGGCGAAGAAGCAAAGGTGGAACCTCTCTGGTCGACGGAATACTGGTACCAGTTGTTTCCGAGGGAGATGGTAGTGGCGTAAGGATAGCCGCTCAATACGTTTATGTTACCGTTGCGGCCCCACGAAGCGCGGAGCTTCAGGAAGTTGAACACGCTGGTATTGATGTTGTCCTTGAAGAAAGGCTCGTTGCTGATGGTCCAGCCGGCGGAGAATGACGGGAAGTATCCCCAGCGGTTGCTGGCGGGGAGCTTGGACGAGTCGAAAGCGTCGGCGCGGAAGTTGGCCTGGAGCTGATAACGGTTGTCATAGCTCCAGATGATACGGCCGAAGTATGCGAGCGAAGCGCTCTTGCCAGGGAGGTTGCTGATACTCTTGGAGGCATCGCCCTTCACATAGTTCAGATACTGGAACTGTGGCTCGTATGCCGAGAGGATGTCTGCGCCGGAAGCGCTGCCACTGACGTTGTCACTGTTGTTCTCACGGTAGGACATACCGGCCATGACTGTGAAGTTGTTCTTGCCGATGTTGAAGAGATAGTTGGCAAAGTTCTCCCACTGGTAGTACCAGCTGAAGTTGTTGCCTGCGGAGATGGAATAATTGTCCTGTGATCCGCGGGGACCGATATAGTAAGGGGCGGTATAGCTGTGGCTGCTGCTCTGGGAGAGACGGAAACCAAGGCGGGAAGTAAAGGTGAAACCTTTGAAAGGAGTGAAGTTGGCGAAGAAGGTGCCGTTTATGTTGAAACCGCCGTTGGAGGAATCTGTAGCATCACGCTTTGCAAAAGGGCTACCCTCGGTATCGGAATACTTGGTATTGGCGAACCAGCCGTTCTCGTCGCGGAAGAAACGGTAAGGACGGCCAATACCGGCCTGGACATTGTTGTATGCATTGCGGACATCGGAGGACATCTCGTCGATAGTGGTCCAGTAAACCGGAGTAGTGGCGTCCATAAGCATCATCGACTCGAAAGAGGTGGAATAACCGCGCTGGGAAACGCTCTGGGTTGACCACTTCTCGAAAGAAAGGTTGTTTCCAACCTGCAACCACTTGAAGAACTGATAATCGGCATTGAGCTGGGCGGTGAGACGCTTATAAACATCTTTTTCACCACGAACGACACCGTCCTGATGCACATAGTTCACGGAAGTAAAGTAATGTCCGTTCCTGTTACCGCCGGAGAAGCTCAAGGAGTGCTGCTGGCTCCAGGTAGGTTCGATATAAGCATCGATCCAGTCCTGGTCGATTACGCCATTTTCATAATAAGGATGCTTGTAATCGAAATCCGAAAGCATATTGTTGACATACGAAGACAGGCCGTTTGAAGACGAGGAGCCATCGGCATCCGGATACTCAAGTGAAATGTATTTGAGCATATCGTCACGACGCATCATGGGACGCTTGTGGAAATCCTGCAGGGTAGCCCTGGCAGTATAAGTGACAGAAGCGTTGCCGTCCTGTCCGCTCTTGGTGGTCACGAGGATGACACCGTTACCAGCCTGAGCACCGTAGATGGCAGCTGAAGCGGCATCCTTGAGGACCTCGATGGACTCGATCATGGTCGGGTCGAGGTACTGGATGCTGCTGACCTGGAGACCGTCGACGATGAGGAGAGGTCCGATACTTCCACCGTTGGAGGAATAACCGCGCACGCGGATGGAAGCACCGTCACCAGGAGCACCGGAGTTGATGATGTGAACACCGGAAACCTTGCCCTGAAGGGCGGCGGCACCATCGGTGGTGGACAGGTTCTTGAGGGACTCTTCGCGCACGGATCCGACGGCGCCGGTGAGGTCACTCTTCCTCTGAACGCCGTATCCGATGACGACCGTCTCCTCGAGGAACTCGGTATCCTCCTGAAGGATGAAGTTGTAAACGGACTGCTGGCCGACCTGGGCGGTCTGGGTAGCGTAACCGATGCAGGAAACAGAGATGGTGGATCCGGCAGGAACGCTTAAGGTATAAGCACCGCTGGCATTCGTGACGGTTCCGATCGAGCTGTTGCCCACGACCATGACTGTGGCGCCGATGACAGGGAGTCCGCTGCCGTCGACAACCGTTCCGCTGATGGCACGGTTCTGACCATAGGCCAGCGTTCCCATCAGGCACATGACGGACATCAGGACGACAGCCGTCACTTTCTTGAAAACTTTACTTGTCATAAATCAGTAGTTAATAATATTGGTTAGGGTAAATGACAAACCTCACGGAGCCTGGCGGCTCCGCGAACACTGATTTAAGACTTGAAGTTGTGCAAAATTAGAGAAAACCATTCTAAAATGTTTAAATGAATCCTCTTTTTTCTTTTGATAATGGTTCATTTTCATGAAAAGCAATGAGGATACGCACATAATAATATTAAGGAGGAGGTCTGACGGATGTGACGAATCTGATACTACGGTCAAAAAAACGATACGATGAATCAATTTTAATATTATTATTTCTATCTTGCGACGGAATTAAAAGTCCGGGATTTAAAAAATTGATTCATGAGACGCATTACCGCACTCGTATCCATGCTTTTTCTGCTGTCTGGCACCTGCCTGGCAGCTAACGAACAATACTGGTTCAACCATTATCAGACCAAGGACGGCCTGCCGAGCAATACCATCTATGCTGTAGTGCAGGACAAATACAATTTCATATGGGTTGCAACGCGTGACGGCATCTGCCGTTTCGACGGCCGCGGTTTCGTCAAGCTCGGGGACGACAGTCCCAACAGCTTGACCTCCGGGATGACTCCGGCTCTATGCATGGACGATGAGGGTGGGCTTTGGTTCGCCAACGGAAACGGCGTGGGATGCTACAACATCGACACTGGCAGCATACTCTCTCTCGGACGCTTGGAGGAAAATGACATCAGGTACATCTGCCAGGACGCCTCCGGTAATATCTGGTTCCTGTCCTCAAACATGTACCGGTACAACAAATCTTCGGGAGTCGTATCAAAATACATGGCCGCCGACTATTTCGTACCAGTTTCGATGACGACGGACAGTTTCGGTACCATCTGGGTATCCTCATCCGAAGGAGGGCTTTACCGTTATGACAACAGGACGGACCGGTTCGATCTCCAGGAGCAGGACGGAATCAACCTGATAGCCGGCACATCGTCAGCGAACATCCTCG